>DASWOO010000116.1:0-3666 GCA_036404335.1 Kofleriaceae bacterium | reverse complement strand
GTCGTGCGGCACGGACCAGCGGACCAGGCCGATGACCCAGTCGAGGAACCGGCGGGCCGAGCCGCCGAAGGCGCCCGGGCCGTCGTCGTAGCTGTAGGCGATCGCGGCGGCGTCGCGGTCGACCTCGACGTGCGCCTTGATCGCCGTGTCGTAGCGAAGATACGTCAGCCGGACGTCGTGGTCGCGGCCGTCCTCGGCGTCCAGGCAGTGCGCGCGGACCTGCTCGCGGGCGACCTCGCGCGCCTCCGACGGCGCCTCGCCGCGGCCGCACGGCGCGACTGACACGACCTCGTCGCGCAGGGCGCCACGCGCACAGATCGGGTCGACCACCGCCCAGCGGTTGATCGCGATCAGCGCCTGGGCGGCGTCCGGGTCGAGCGCCGCGAACAGCGGTAGCAGCTGGCGCATCCGCTCGTACGGGCTGCCCTCGTCGGCCGTGCCCAGCGCGATCGGGTTGCAGATCAGCACCGGCGCGAACGCGTACGACCGGCCCAACGCCTCGGCGCGCCGGCGCCGGGCGGCGACCAGGTGCGCCAGCAGGTGGTAGTAGTCGGCCGCGGCCGACGAGTAGACCTGCTCGCCGGCGACATCCCAGAACGCGACCTCGACGTCGCCGTTCCGGGCGATCCGCCGGCGCGCGGCCAGCGCCGCGAACAGCAGCAGCGCGATCCCGGCGGCGCCGAGCCCTCCGCCCGGGGTCGGGCCGAGCCGCACCGCGGCCAGCGCGCCGAGCCCGACCAGCACGCCGCCGATCACCAGGGTCGCCGCGACGCCGGTCGCCCGGCACGCGACGCGCAGCGCGGTCAGCGAGCCGAGCCGCGACAGCAGGCCGGCGGTCCGCATCCGGAACGTGAAGTGCGGGACCACGCCGGGCGGCGTCGCGTCGGGCCGGGTCGCCCGCGGATCGAGCACGAGCTTCAGCACGTCGCGGTTCAGCACCTGCTCGGCGCCGTCGAGCGCCGGCGCGTGCGCATGCATCGCGCGGATCGCGTGCACGATGAACTGCGTCTTGCCGTCGCCGCGCGCGCCGATCACCGCCAGGTCGATCACCGCCGACGCGTGGTCGGGATCGGTCAGGGCCTCCAGGCCGCGCAGCTCCCGGACAGGCTCACTCGCGAACAACGAGGTCCGCGGCAGGGCAGAACCTTTCATGCCGTCCCGGATCCACGAGCCGCCCCGCCGGTGGACAGCCGATCGGCGGGCGGCCTTACCCGACCCTGCCGATCCGAGCCATTCCAAGCCTTTGCCCCGCCGCGCGCGAGCGGTAGATTCAGCCGAAATGCCACTCCTCGACGAGCTGAAAGACCGGGGCCTGCTGGCCGACGTGACCGACCGAGACGGACTTGCCGAGCTGCTCGCGAGCGGCTCGATCCCGGTCTACGTCGGCTACGACCCCACGGCCACCAGCCTGCACGTCGGGAACCTGGTTCCGACCATGCTGCTCAAGCGGTTCCAGCTCGCCGGTCACAAGCCGATCGTCCTGGTCGGCGGCTCGACCGGCATGATCGGCGACCCGTCGGGCCGCTCGAGCGAGCGCAACCTGCTCGACGACGAGACCCTCGCCGCCAACGTCGCGGGCATCCGCGGCCAGCTGTCGCGCCTGCTCGACTTCAGCGACGCGCCCGGCGGCGCCGTCATGACCAACAACATCGACTGGACGCGCAACGTCACCTTCCTCGAGTTCCTGCGCGACGTCGGCAAGTACCTGACGATCAACTACATGCTCGGCAAGGACTCGGTCAGCAAGCGGATGGAGGGCGACTCGGGCATCAGCTACACCGAGTTCTCCTACATGTTGCTGCAGGCGTTCGACTTCGTGCAGCTCAACAAGCTGCACGGCTGCCGCGTCCAGATGGGCGGCTCGGACCAGTACGGCAACATCACCGCCGGCTGCGAGCTCCAGCACAAGCTGCGCGGCCCCAAGCTGTTCGGCCTGACGGCGCCGCTGCTGCTCGACTCGCGCGGCGAGAAGATGGGCAAGTCGTCCGAGGGCGAGCGAATCTGGCTCGACGCCGAACGCACCTCGCCCTACGCGTTCTACCAGTACTGGTTCAACCGCAACGACGAGGAAGCGCCGCGCATGCTGCGGATCTTCTCGCTCAAGCCGCTCGCCGAGCTGGACGAGCTGCTCCGCACCCATGACGCCGACCGCGCCAAGCGTCTCGCCCAGCGCGAGCTCGCCCGTGCGATGACCACCTGGGTCCACGGCGAGACGGCGCTCGCCCAGGTCGAGCGAGCCTCACGCGTCATGTTCGGCGAGGCCCTCGACGGCCTGACCGACGCCGATCTCGCCATGATCGCCTCGACGGTCGGCGTGGTCGACGTCCCCCGCGCCGAGCTATCGGCCGGGATCAACCTGATCGACCTGCTGACCCGCACGGTCTCGAGCTCCAAGAGCGAGGCCCGCCGCCTCGTCACCCAGGGCGGCGCCTACATCAACAACCAGCGCGTGTCGCAGGTCGATCGCCAGGTCTCGCTGGCCGATCTCGCCACGGAGACGATGCTCGTCGTCCGCGGCGGTCGCAAGGACTACCGCCTGGTTCGCGTCGTCTAACCAGCTGAAAGCGCCGCTACTTGGCCGGCTTGGCGGCCGGCTTCGGCGCCTTGATCGCCTTGTAGGCGGACTCGACGATCATGTCGGGCTTGATGAAGCTGGTGCCCCACCGGGCGTCCCACTCGGCGGTCGGCTTCGCCTTCTGGATCGCATCGAGCGGCTTGCCCGCGTCGGCGAGCTTCTTCACCTTGGCGCGCACGCCGACCAGCATGTCGTGCCAGCCCTTGTAGTCGGCCTTGGTCGACAGCGCGCCGTGCCCCGGGATCAGCTTGTAGCCGTCGTCGGTCATCCCGAGCACCTTGTCCGCGACGCTGATGAAGCCGTCGAACGTGCCGCCCGAGTCCCCGTCTGCGAATGGATACGAGATCGTCATGTAGCAGTCGCCCAGGTGCGCGACCTTGGCCTTGGGGAACACGACGATCGAGTCGCCGTCCGTGTGCGCCGGCCCGACGTGAATCACCTGAATGTCCTCGCCGTTGAGGTGGAGCGTGATGTCGCTCTCGAAGGTGACGACCGGCAGCGCCCTGGCGGGCGACGCCGGCACCTTCTTGTTGAGGAGGCCGATGAACTGCTCCGAGCTCATCCGCTTCCGCACGTTCTCGTGCGCGATGATCACCGCCCCCGCATTGGCGAAGTTCTCGTTCCCACCCGTGTGGTCGCCGTGCCAGTGCGTGTTCAGGATGAACCGGACCGGCTTGGGCGTGATCGCCTTGATCGCCGCCTGGATCTTCTCCGACAGCGGCGCGAACTCGTCATCGATCACGACCACGCCATCGTCGCCGACCGACAGCCCGATGTTCCCGCCGTCGCCCTCGAGCAGATAAACGCCCTCGGCGACCCTGGTCGTCTTGATCTGGACCTTGCTGTAGTCCTTCGCCGGCTGCGCCTGCGCGACGCTCGCGCCGACAACCACCCCGAGGACCGCGACAATGCTAGTAGCTCGCATGCGCGGCAAGATAGACCATCAGGTCCCGAAAAAGAGTCAAGGCCCGATCTTTCGATCGAGCCTTGAAAACCCCGGCAGCGTCCTACTCTCCCACAGAGTTGCCCCTGCAGTACCATTGGCCCAGAAAAGCTTAACTTCCGTGTTCGGGATGGGAACGGGTGTGACC
>DASWOO010000115.1:0-6671 GCA_036404335.1 Kofleriaceae bacterium | reverse complement strand
GGCTGGCGCAGCGGGGCGATCAGGTGCGCGCGCTGGTGCGCGACCCGGCGCGCGCGGCGTTCTTGCGCGAGGCCGGCATCGAGCTGATCGAGGGCGATCTGCTCGACGCGGCGTCGCTGACCGCGGCGGTGTCGGGCATCGACGTCGTGGTTCACTGCGCGGCGTTCTTTCGCGGCGCGACCGACGAGCAAGCGCATGCCGTCAACGAGCTCGGCACGCAGCACCTCGCCAAGGCCGCGCGCGCCGCCGCGGTGAGGCGGTTCATCTTCACCAGCACCGGCCTGGTCTATGGCGCCCGGGGAGGCCGCGTCGCCGGGGAAGACGATGACTGCGCGCCGACCGCGGCGTACCCGGTGAGCAAGCTCGCCGCCGAGCGGTTCCTGCTCGCGGTCGACGGACTCGACGTGCGCGTGCTCCGGCTGCCGTTCGTGTACGGCGACGGCGACGCGCACATCGCCGAGGCGACGCCGATGATGCGCGGGTTCCCGCCGGGCCATCACCTGTCGCTCGGCCACCATGTCGATATCGCGCAGGCCGTGACCCGGCTGATCGACGCGCCCGCGCCGGCCCATCGCGTCTACAACGTGGTCGACGACGAGGCTCCCGACCTCGCCACGCTGTTCGCGTCGGTCGGCGCGCCGCCGCCGGACGGCTCGGACGCCGCGCGCGCGCAGGCGTTCGAGGTGGTGCTCGACGGGCGGCGGATCCGCGAGGATCTCGGCTTCAGGCCGACGTACCCTCGCCTCGCCGACGCGGTCGCCGCGGGCGCGGCCTGAGCCGACGGCGCGACTTTGTTGCGGACCTTGACTTGGTTCGCGATGGAGAATGAGAATGCCGCATGCTGCATGCCGAAATCGCACGAGCGTTCCAGGCGCGCGCCCGCTCGGGCGAGGTGTGCCTGGGAATCCATACCAGCGCGATGAGCCCTCAGCTCGTCGAGCTGTATGGCGTCGTCGGGCTCGACTTCGTCATCATTGGCTCGGAGGTCGAGTCACTCGACATCAGCCGCATGGAGGACATGATCCGGGCGGCCGACGCCGCGCGGACGGTCCCGATCGTCAAGCTGCGCCGGCCCGATCCGAACCTGATCGCCGAGGCGATGAACGCCGGCGCGCCGATGGTCATGGTCCCGCACGTCACCAACCGGGCGCAGCTCGAGACGCTGGTGCGCGGCGCGCAGTTCGAGCCGGAAGGGCTCCGCGGCGAGTGCCCGATCGCGCGCTACAACGGGTACGGCGCGCTGAACCTCGCCGAGACCCATGACGAGGCGAACCGGTCGCACGCGGTCATCCCGATCATCGAGGATCGCGAGGCGCTCGATCACCTCGACGACATGATGGGCGTGGAGGAGGTCGACATCTTCGAGGTCGGCCCGTACGACCTGTCGCGCTCGCTCGGCGAGACCGGTCAGGGCTTCACCGGCGTCAAGACGATGGCGGCGATCGAGAAGATCTGCGAGGCGGCGAGCCGGCATGGCAAGGCCGTGCTGGCGCCGCTGTGGCACCCGCGCGGCGTGGGTGCATACAAGGAGCTGCTGCAGCACCAGATGGACGAGCTGCTCGCGCGCGGGATCAACTGCGTGTACGAGCTCGAGAGCGCGTTCCTCGCGCTGCACCTGGCGCGGATGAGCCTGCTCAAGCGGGTCCGCGAGGTCAAGGACGAGCCGACCGAGCGCCAGCCCGTGGCAGAGAGCAAGCCCGTCGCGAAGAGCCAGGCCAAGCCCGCCGCCGTGCAGGCCAAGCCCGCCGCCGCGCAGGCCAAGCCCGCCGCCGTGCAGGCCAGGCCGGCTACCAATGGTAAGGCCAAGCCCCTGACCAACGGTAAGACGAAGTCCGAAACTGACGTTCAGGCCAAGCCCGCAATCCATGGTAAGGCCAAGCCCGCCGCCAATGGCAAGCCGCAGCCTCTGGCCAGCAAGGCGCAGGTCGCGGCCGACGCCAAGACCCGGGCTACGAACCACGCCAAGCCGCGGCCGGCCGCGCGGTAACAGCCCGGCTGGATTCGCAGGCATTCGCCGGAACGAGGCGTGATAACATATCTCCATGGTTCGTCCGGTGGCTGACGACGCCACGAACACCGGCGCGATGATGACGTCGCACGCCGCCGACGAGGAAACCACGGCGCACCCAGGGGACGCGGTCCAGGATGCCGCGACCGAAGACGGCGAGGCCGCGGAAGCCGAGGCCGCCGAAGCCGAGCCCACGCCCGACGACGTCGCCGAGCAGGAGCAGGCCGAGCTGTGGCAGGCGGCGCACGCGCGGGCCTGGCACGAGCGCACATGGCTGCGCGCGCTGGCCGTGGTGGCGGTGCTGGCCGGCCTGGCCGCGATCATTCCCTATCCGCTGCGGATCACCGCCGAGAGCACCGTGATCCCGAGCGAGCGCGCCAAGGTCCGCTCCGAGCTGCAGGGCGTGATCGCCGACATCGCCGTCGACGAGGCCGGCGCGGTCAAGAAGGGCGACGTGATCGCCCGGCTCGATGATCGGGCGCTCAAGGCCGAGCGCCTCAAGGTCCTCGCCGAGATCGACAAGCTCGAGGCCGAGCTCGCGATCCTGCGCCAGGGCCACCGGCGCGAGGAGATCCGGCAGCAGGACGCGGTCCTCGCCGGCCGCCGCACCGAGGCCCAGTTCGCCGCCCGCGAGGCCGAGCGCCGCAACCAGATGGCCAAGGACGGCGTCGGCTCGCGCCAGGCCGCCGACGCGGCGAGCCGTGACCTCGAGAGCCGGCGTCAGGCGATCGCCGAGGCCGCGGCCGCGCTGAAGCTCCTGCAGGCCGGGTCGCGCCCCGAGGAGATCGCCGCGCACGAGGCGGTGCTGCGGCGCGCGCACGCCGACCTCGCCTACGTCGACGAGCGCCTGGCGATGACCGTCGTGCGCGCGCCGATCGACGGCGAGATCCTGACGCCGCGGTTCCGCGAGCACGTCCACGAGGGCGTCGAGGCCGGCGGGCTGGTCTGCGAGCTCGCCAACACCCGGCGGATGCGCGCCGAGATCCTCGTCCCCGAGCGCGAGATCGACGCGATCAGCCGCGGCATGCCGGCGGTCGTCAAGGTCGAGAGCTATCCCACCCGGCCGTTTGAGGGCAAGGTCGACTTCATCGCGCCGGCGGTCGAGGGCGACGACCGGCGGGTCCGCGTCGTCGTCGAGCTCGACAACGCCGACGGCCTGCTCAAGGCGAACATGGCCGGCTACGGCGAGGTCGAGACCGGCTCGCGCTCCCTGCTCTACCTGGCGACCCGCCGCGTCCTGCGCTGGATCCGGGTGCGGTTCCTGATCTGACCGCCATGGCCCCCGCCGCGCCCAGAGCTCGCGACGACCTCGAGTACTTCGACCAGGAGATCGACGGCGACGACATGGTGCTGGTCCGCGATCCGATCCGCGGCACCTACTTCCGGTTCAACCCGCTGCAGGCGGCGATGCTGCGCGCGCTCGACGGCAAGCGCTCCGCGGCCGAGATCACCGCGATGCTGAGCGAGATCTACGAGGTCGAGATCCCGCCGATCGCGGCCGAGCGCTTCATCACCCGCGCGCGCGACCTCATGCTGCTCGACATCACGGCCTACGCAACGACCTCGGCGGCGGCCCGCGCCGAGGTCCACAAGGCGCTGCGCAAGGCCGGCATCCGCCGCGCGCCCGCCAGCGCGCCGGCCACCTCGCCCGAGACCGCGCGGCTCGCCGCCGCGCTGCACCAGCTCGAGCTCGAGCACCCGCGCGCCGCCGCCGGACACCTCGCCGCGATCCTCGCCAGCAACCCCGACCACGCGCGCGCCCGCGAGCTCTACGCCCTGGTCCAGACCGCGTACATCAAGGCGGCCGGCGCCACGACCGACTTCCCCACGTGGGTGCTGTTCAACCCGTCGCGCATGCTGGCGTGGATGAGCCGGACGGTGGGCCGGTTCGTGTTCTCGTGGATCGGCATCCTGGCGATGCTCGCGTTCATGGGCGTCGGTGCGTACGCGTACACCCAGGTGTCGTTCGATCGCGTCGCGTTCGGCCCGCTCGACATCCTGCTCGCGATCACGGTCCTGACGATCTCGAACCTGTGCCACGAGGTCGGCCACGGCTTCGCCTGCCAGTACTACGGCGGCAACGTCACCGAGATCGGGCTGACCCTGTTCTATTACGTCCAGCCGGCGGCGTACTGCGACACGAGCAGCAGCTACCTGATCACCCAGCGCCGTCACAAGGTCATCGTCCAGATGGCCGGGGTCGTGACCTCGCTCCTGTTCCTGTCGGCGCACTCGATGGTGCTGACCGTGCTGCATCCGAGCGTGCTGCTCTATCCCGGGCTCGCGCTCGAGCTGCTGCTGTCGAGCGCGTTCGTGTTCTTGACGCTGATCCCGCTGCTCAAGTTTGACGGCTACTACGCGATCTCCGATTACTTCAACTTCCCGAACATGCGCGAGCGCGCGCTCAAGCTGACCTGGGCGTGGCTCAGCGACCGGCTGCTCGGCATCCCGGTCGCCACCGAGGAGCTGCCGCGGCGGACCCGCGGCCTGCTGATCGTGTACGCGCTGATGTCGCTGGCGTTCACCGCGCTGTTCCTCTACGTCGGGTTCACCCGGCTCCTGACCCCGCTCGTCGAGCACCTGCGCGGCGTGGGCATGGTGCTCGCGGTCGTGATCGTCGCCTACGTGATGCGGAACATGGCGCTGCGGCCGGTGTGGAACGTCGCGCGCCTGGTGGTCCGCGAGCGCCGCCGGATCTTCACGCTGCGCCGGACCGCCGTGCTGCTCGCGCTGGCCGCCGCGGTGGTCGGCCCGTGGTTCCTCCGCTGGCCCGTCCTGGTCGACGCCGAGTTCGTCACCCTGCCCCAGCAGCGCGCGACCGTGCACGCGCGGGCCGGCGGGCGGGTCGAGGCCATCTTCGTCCACGAGGGCGACCGGGTGCAGCGCGACCAGCCGCTCGCCCGGCTGCACGACGCCGCGCTCGACGCCCGGATCGCCGCGCTGACCAGCGAGCTCGCCGCCGCGACCGCCGAGGTCGAGCTCCTGCGCCGCGGCGCGCGCGCGGAGCAGCTCGCGGTGGCGCGCGGCCGGCTCGGCCACGCCTGGTCCGAGGTCCGGCGCAGCGCCGGGGAGGCCCGGGTCGCCCGCGAGCTCGCCGCCGCATCGCTCGGCACCCGGTCGTACGCCGACACCGCGGGCGTGCAGGTCGCCGCCGCCGCCGGCGAGGCCAGCGCCGCGCAGTGGAGCCTGGCGCTGCTCACCGCCGGCGCGCGGCCCGAGGACATCACCGCCGCTGAGGCCGAACGCACGCGGATCGGCAGCCAGCTCGCGCAGCTCCGCGCCGATCAGGCGCTCTTGACCCTGCGCAGCCCGATCGACGGCGTCGTGGTCACGCCCCATCTCGACACCAGGCTGCAGGCGACGCTCGCGCCCGGCGACGCGTTCGCCGAGGTCCACGACGTCGGCCGCATGATCGCCGAGCTCGCGCTGGCGCCCGGCGACCCACTCGCCGAGCTCGCGGTCGGCGACGAGGTCGCGCTGCGGGCGTACGGCGCGCCCCACCGCGAGCTCCGGGCGCGGATCGCGCGGCTCCGCGACGCGGCCCAGGACGTCGGCGGCGAGCCGCGGATCGTCGCGGTCACGGCGCCGTTCACGGTCGATCGTCCGGTATCCGGACTGTCGGGCCACGCCCGGATCTACGGCGCCGACCACAGCCTGGCCTACGCCAACCTCTATCTGCCGCTCGAGCGGCTGATCCACGTCAGGCTGTGGTCGATGTGGTGAGCCCGCCCGCCGGCGTCCGGTAGAACCCCATCCGCAGCTCGGCGGTGCGCGGGCCATCGGCCGCCTGCGCGACCAGCTCGCCCGGGCCCGGCACCATCTCGGTCAGCTTGACGAACGCGTCGGCGGGCTGGCCATCGAGCAGGTTGACCAGCGCCTCGAGCAAAAACACGTTCTGGAAGTCGAGCAGCACCGGCTTGGGCTCGCCCGGCAGCGACGCGAACACCGCCGGCCCGCAGCCGAGCTCGCGCTGCAGCGCCTGGCCGCGCCGGAACAGCTCGGCCTCGCTCGCGCCGACCAGGGCCGCGCGGAGCTCGGGGGCCGGGCGGCGCCACTGCCGCCGGCGGATCACCAGGTCGTCGATCACCAGGCGCGGCGCGTCGCCGTCGCGCAGCGCGGCCGGCAGCAGGCTGTCGGGGAAGAACTTCTCGGCGAAGTCGTCGAGCAGCGGCGCGATCCGGCTGGTGTAGAGCAGGAACGGGTAGCGCGTGTACGCGACCAGCGGGATGATCTCCTCGTCGCCCGACCAGAACTCGATCGTGTCGCCCGCGAGCCGGACGTCGAGCATGCCGAGCGTGATCGCGTCCGCGCGGCCGCTCGGCACGAGCATCTCGAGGTCGGTCGCCGCGATCCGGTAGCGGCGATCGGTGGCCTGGGTGTGGAGGAACACGGCCTCGGCGGTTCGCCGGCCCTGCGCCATGTCGCCCACCGCCGCGCGCATCTGATCGAGCACGCGGTCGCGGTGATCCGGCGGCAGGACATCGAGCAGGCAGGTCGGCAGCCAGTAGAAGCCGTGGACCTCGCCGAGCACCGGCGTGATTTGGCAGTCGGCCGCGCGCGCCAGCATCAGATCGGCGCTGACGTAGCCCGCGCGATCGGGCGGCGGGACGTCGGCGAGCGCGCCGCGCAGCGCCTCGCTCGCCAGCCGGATCGGGCCGCCGGC
>DASWOO010000114.1:0-4298 GCA_036404335.1 Kofleriaceae bacterium | reverse complement strand
GCCGCGCGAGGTCGTCATCGACCGATCGAATCCCCACTGCTCGTACACCTTCTTGCGATGGCGGACGCGGGCGGTGAGCTCGAGCAGGGAATCCGTGATGTCCTCGGGGAGCACGATGTCGGCCCAGCTGGCGAGGCGGGTGATCCGCGTGGCGGTGGCGCCGAGGCGGTTCTCGAGGTGCTGGCGGACGGCGTCGTCGAGCTCGCGCATCCACGCGCCGGCGTCGGTCGGGCGATCGGGGCGGTGCGCGACCTCGTCGCACACGCGCTCGATGATGCCGGGGCCGACGCGGTAGCGCGAGGCGAGCTCGCTGGCGTCGGCGAGCGGGATGGCGTGGCGCGCGAGCGAGGCGTTCCACGAGATGCCGCGGTCGTGCTCGGAGCGCGGCGGTAGATCGAGCAGCAGGTAGCCGGGATCGAGCGGCACGCGGGCCTCGGCCGGCAGCCGCACGGCGATCGGCCCGGGGTGATCGCGCAGCACGATGCCGAGCTGGACCTTGGCGTCGGGGTCGTCGCCGCCGGCGAGGTCGAGGCCGTCGATGCACGGCAGGAGGCCGCGCAGCCGGGCCCGGCGCAGCGCGGCGGCGAGCGCGGCGGGCAGGCGCTGGGCGTCGCGCGGCATGACGCCGAGGTCGATCACGCCGAGCGCGCGGTGGGCGCGGGCGGCGAGCGAGGCGAGGAACGTGTGGCGGCCGACGCCGGTGCGGCCGCGCACGACCAGGCGGGCCGGCGTGCCGTCGCGCGACGCCGCGAGGTAGCGCAGCGCCCGGTCGATCACGTCGCGCGGCAGGTGCAGCTCGTCGAGCGTGCGGTCGGACGCGCGCGACACCAGGTGCGGGTCGGGCTCGCCCTCGAGGTCGGAGCTGGCGACGTAGCGCACGACCAGCGGGTCGACGCTGAGCCCGGCGAACGGCCGCTCGCCGTCGTGGACGTGGACCAGGCCGAACCGGCGCAGCGGGCGATCGCCGTCGAGCTCGCGCGCGATGTCGGTGACGCCGCCGCCGCCGAGCTGGCCGAGCAGCTGGCTCAGCAGGTGCTCGTCGATCAGCGCGCGGCCCGGATCGTTGGACAGGATGCCGTACAGCCGGGCGAGCTCGCCGCGCAGCCGCGGCGCGAGGATCGCGAACAGCACGGCGACCGCGGCGGGCGACAGGTCGCAATCGATCGCGAGCACGTCGAGTGGGGTCAGGTGCTCCTCGCGCGCGCGGTCGGCGTGGACGACCAGCTCCTCGATCGAGCGCAGCCGGGCGATCGCCGCGGCGAGCTCCTCGGGCTGGCGGCCGCTGGCGATCCGCAACAGGCCGTTGACCTCGTCGGCGAACGGCGGGCGCGACACGTCGGGCTTGGCGATCCGGCCGGAGTCCCAGCCCTCGGCGATCGCGGCCGCCGCCAGCGCGCCCATCAGCTGCAGCCGGAGCTCGAGCGCGTAGGCCGTCTGCTCGGCGGTCGCGGTCGGCGTGGCCACGACCGGCTCGAGCCGGAGCAGCGGCACGTCGGGGAACGGCGCCGGGGCGTCCGGCGCCGGCGCGAGCTCGGGCACCGCCACCGGCTCGATCACGGGCGCGCGGAGCACCGGCTCGACCACCGACGCCACGGGCGCCGCGTCGGGCGCGTCGGGCTCGTCGGGCTCGTCGGGCTCGTCGGGCCCGCCGGTCAGGCTCGACGGCACGCGCAGCGCGTCGATCCGCACCAGCTCGAGCCCGTCCGCGGTGCCCAGCGCGATCCACTGCAGCCCGTCATCGACCGCGAACTGCTCCGTGCCCTCCGGCACCGCCAGATCCTTCAGCCACCGCCCGAACCGCAGGTCGAACATGCCGAACCGGTCGCCGATCCGCGCGAACGCGAAGCCGCGGCGCGCGGCGATCGCCAGCTCGTGGACGTGCGGGATCCGCAGCTGCGTGTTCTGCGCGCCGTCCGACACCTGCGCGATCGTCAGGCGCAGATCCGCGCCGTCGGCCGCCGGCCGCTGCTGGACCACCACGCACAGCCGGCCCTCGAGGATCAGCTGGGCGTCGATCGGCCGCGACCCCGGCTCGCCGATCTGCTGGCGCCAGGCCTCGCCGATGCTCGCGCGCCACAGCTTCAGCTGCCCGCCGTTCCACAACAGCCAGCGGTTGTCGGCGATCGGCACGACCAGCTCGCCGCCCGGCCCCGGGGTCTCGAGCCGCGCCGGGGCCGCGCGCAGCACCATCGGCTGCGCCGCGTGCCACACCGGCAGCTGCGGCGCCGTGCTCGACTGCAGGAACCGCCCGGCCGGATCGACGTACGACATCGCATCGGAGGCGATCACGTGGCCATCTCGGGCCGAGATCCGGGTCAGCCGCGTCGGCGACAGCGCCCACAGCTCGTTGCCGACCGGCGCGATGTCGAGGAAGCCGTCGAGCTCGCAGCGCATGCGGACGTCGCCCGCGGCGTCGTACACCGTGATGTGCGGCGCCTCCGCCGCCAGCAGACCCTTCCCCGAATCGAAAAACCGCAGCAGCCGGCGTCGTGCACCCACCGCCGCATCGTACGCTAGATCATCGTGTAGTCGGCGTCGCCGACCATGTAGGGCACGTAGCGGAAGTCGCGGATTTCGGCGAGCCGGCCGCCGGTCCAGCGCGTGAGGATGAAGTACGCCGGCGTGGTCGCGTCGCCGACGAACACCGCGAGCGCGGGCTCGCCCTCGAGCCGGATCGCCGCGAGCCGGACCGCCTCGCGCTCGTAGCGCGCGAAGTACGCGCCGACCGCCTTGCCGCGGCGCTGCGACTTCGACACCAGATCGAGCCGGCAATCCTCGCCGACCAGCGCGCGCACGCCGTCCCAGTCGCGCGCGTTGAACAGCGCGACGTAGCGGTCGAGCTCGCCGCGCGGCATCACCTTCGGCGCGTCGGCCTCGTCGGGCTCGGCGATCAACCGCGCCCGGCCGCGGGCGAGCGCCGCCTTCACCGCCGGTACCGTGGTCGCCATGATCTCGGCGGTGTCGTCGAGCGAATGCCCGAGCACGTCCTTCAAGATCACCGCGCTGCGCTGGGCGATCGGCAGCGCGACGAACCGCGAGAGCGCCGCGCGCATCACCGCCGGATCGGCGCGGTCGTCGGCGCCGATCACCTCGTCGAGGTCGTCGCGCGCGTCGGTCAGCTTGTGGCCGTGGCGCTTGAGGTGATCGAGCGCGGCGTTGTGCGCGATCCGGAACAGCCACGGCCGCAGCGGGGGCACGTCGGGCGACAGGCTGAGCGCGTACAGCGCCTTGGCCAGCGTGTCCTGGACGATGTCCTCGCCGTCGATCACCGAGCCGGTGAGCCGCAGTAGCGGTGGAGCTGCGGCCGGATCTCGTCGACCATCGCCAGGAGCTGCTCGCGCGCCTGGCCAAACGCCACCGGGACCGGTTCCATCTCGAAGTCGGGCAGCGACCCGCGGATCATCGGCAGCATCGCACCGCGGAACACCTCGACCATCGAGAACGCCGTGGTGCCGGCCGCGCCGGGCGTCAGCGTGAACGTGCGCACGCCCTGGAACATCGGGAAGAACCCGGCGCGCCACACCATCGACTGCTCGGGCGCGAGCTCGGCGACGCGCACCTTGAACGTGCGGCCCGGCGCGGTCTTGGCCTCGATCGCCAGCGGCTCGCCGGCGGCGATCGTCCCGGCGATCTTCGTGACCGTGGAGTTCCACCGCGGGAGCTCGGCGGCGTTGGTCAACAGCGACCAGATCTTCGCCGGGGTGGCGCGGATCGCGACGGACACGGCGTGCTCGAGCCGGAACGTGCGCGACCTGCAGGTGGCAATGGCGGCCGGGGCGGGAGCAGGGGCGGTAGGCGTCATGGTTCGCCGCGACAACGACCCGGCCCGGCAAAAAGACGCGCCGCCGCGCCGAAAAATCGAACCCCGCGAGATCCGAAGTAGTTTCGGACCGCGCGGGGTGTCGTGAGCCGGCGCTTACTTGTTGTCGAGCTGCTTCTCGAGCGTGCCGATCTCGGAGTCGACGTTCTTCTCCGTGATCTTGGTCTTGGCCTTGGCCTCGAAGTCCTGCTCGACCGGGACCTCGACGTTCGAGCCCGCCGCGGAGCCGGCGGTGGCTG
This sequence comes from Kofleriaceae bacterium, assembly GCA_036404335.1. Classification (GTDB taxonomy): domain Bacteria; phylum Myxococcota_A; class Polyangia; order Haliangiales; family Haliangiaceae; genus JABFXX01. The sequence goes on along the minus strand of DASWOO010000114.1, from coordinate 239 downwards.
CCGTGGCGCTGCCGCTGCCGGCGGCCGGGGCGCTGCCGCTGCCGCTGCCCGCGGCGCTACCGGCGGGCGGGGCCGCGCTGCCCGCGGGGGCGGGTGCGGGCGCCGACGAGCCGGGGCTGGGCGGCGGGTTCTCGCTCTTCTTGTTGCAGGCGCCGAGGCCGAGCACGGCCGCGGTGGTGATCCACAAAATCGTGCGGCTCATTATTTCCTCCCGAACGAATCGTGCAGGGCGTCCATGC
>DASWOO010000113.1:0-1788 GCA_036404335.1 Kofleriaceae bacterium | reverse complement strand
GTGCGCACCGAGCTGTGGGCGCCGGGCAAGACCATCGTCGGGCAGGACACCTACAACCAGTTCTTCACGCTGCACGGCGCGGTGATGGTGTTCCTCGTCATCATCCCCGGCATTCCGGCGGCGCTCGGCAACATCATCCTGCCGATCCAGCTGGGCGCGCCCGACGTCGCGTTCCCGCGGCTCAACCTGTCCTCGTTCTACCTGTGGATCAGCGGCGCGCTGCTCCTGGTCGGCGCCATCCCGTTCGGCGGCCTCGACACCGGCTGGACGCTGTACACGCCGTACTCGCTCGAGACCAAGACCCCGGTGCTGATCGCGGTCAGCGGCGTGTTCCTGCTCGGGTTCTCGTCGATCTTCACCGGCCTCAACATGCTGGTGACCATCCACAAGTTCCGGCCGCAGGGCATGGGCTGGTTCCAGCTGCCGCTCAACGTCTGGGCGATCTACGCGACCGCGATCATGCAGGTGCTGGCGACCCCGGTGCTCGGCATCACCGTGCTGCTGCTCGCCGTCGAGCGGTTCGGCCACATCGGCATCTTCGACCCGACCCTGGGTGGCGACCCGGTGCTGTTCCAGCACTTCTTCTGGTTCTACTCGCACCCGGCGGTCTACATCATGATCATCCCGGCGATGGGCGTGATCAGCGAGATCATCTCGACGTTCTCGCGCAAGCCGATCTTCGGCTACCGGTTCATCGCCTACTCGTCGATCTCGCTCGCGCTGCTGTCGTTCCTGGTCTGGGGCCACCACATGTTCGTCTCGGGCCAGTCGCGGCTCGCCAACATGGTGTTCTCGGCGCTGACGTTCACCGTCGGCATCCCGTCCGCCATCAAGGTCTTCAACTGGGTCGCCACGCTGTACAAGGGCGACATCCGGCTCAAGGTTCCGATGCTGTACGCGCTGTCGTTCTTGCTGCTGTTCACGATCGGCGGCTTGACCGGCCTGTTCCTCGGCATCCTCGCCGTCGACGTCCACCTCCACGACACCTACTTAGTCGTCGCCCACTTCCACTACGTGATGATGGGCTCGACCCTGGTCGCGTTCCTCGGCGCGCTGCACTACTGGTGGCCGAAGTTCACCGGCCGGATGTCGTCGGAGTCGCTCGGCCGGGTGTGCGCGATCGGCGTGTTCTTCGGCTTCAACCTGACGTTCTTGCCGCAGTTCGTGATGGGTGCGCGCGGCATGCCGCGGCGCTACTGGGACTACGATCCGCAGTACCAGATCTATCACCAGCTCTCGACGATCGGCGCCTACGTCCTGGGCATCTCGCTGTTCGTCACCGTGATCTATCTGATCGCGTCGTTCTGGACCGGCGCCAAGGCGCCGCGCAACCCGTGGGGCGGCAGCTCGCTCGAGTGGCAGGCGCCGACCCCGCCGTCGCTCTACAACTTCGAGAAGCCGCCGGTGCTGCACGAGCTCTACAACTACGATGACCTCGTCGAGGTCGCCGAGGACGTGTGGGAGCGCCGCGCGCCGACCGAGCTCGAGCGCCACGAGGATGCCCGCCCGGCGGGGACGCTGGCCGCCGACATGCCGGTCACGCCGCGGACCGCGCCGGTCACGACGTCGATCGCGGAGGCCGGCCTGGCGTCGGCCGGGGAGCCCCGGTCCGCCGTCGCGGTCGACGCGATCGACGCGGTCGAAGCTGAGCACAAGGACGACGACAAATGACCGATCACCCGCACGAGCCCCACGCGGCGCACGGCGACGACCACGGCCACGGCTCGCCGTTCATCGCCCACCACTTCGACGACGCGAAGCACCAGTTCGACGCCGGCAAGCTCGGCA
>DASWOO010000112.1:0-3819 GCA_036404335.1 Kofleriaceae bacterium | reverse complement strand
GACGAACACGTTCGGCAGGAAGTGCATCTCGACCTCGCGCACACCCGCTCCTTCGCAGGCCTCGCAGCGACCGCCGCCTTGCTTCGCCGAGACGTTGAAGCTGAACCGGCCGGCCTCGTAGCCGTAGGTCTTCGCGAGCATCGTGCCCGCGTAGAGCTCGCGGATCAGGTCGAACGCCTTGGTGTACGTCGCCGGGTTGCTCCGCGGCGTCCGGCCGATCGGCTGCTGGTCGATGACGATGCACTTGTCGATCTTGCCCAGGCCGGTCAGCGACTCGTACGGCCCGACCCGATCGGTCGAGCGGTGCAGCATGCGGTTCAGCGCCGGGTAGAGGGTCGCGTTGATCAGCGAGGACTTGCCCGCGCCCGACACGCCGGTGACCGCGACCATGCAGCCCAGCGGGATCTCGACGGAGACGTTGCGCAGGTTGTGCTCGCGCGCGCCGGTCAGCTTGACCCAGCTGGTCGGCTCGCGCCGGGTCTCGGGGACCTCGATGCGCTCGGTGCCGGCGAGGAACCGGCCGGTCAGCGACTTGGCGTTGGCCTTGATGGCGTCGGGCCCGCCCTCGGCGATGACCTTGCCGCCGTGGCGGCCGGCCCCCGGCCCGAAGTCGACGACCCAGTCGGCGGCCTCGATCGTCGCCTCGTCGTGCTCGACCACGAGCACGGTGTTGCCGAGGTCGCGCAGCCGGTGCAGCGTCTTGATCAGCCGCTCGTTGTCGCGCTGGTGCAGGCCGATCGACGGCTCGTCGAGCACGTACAGCACGCCCGACAGCTCGCTGCCGAGCTGGGACGCGAGCCGGATCCGCTGGGCCTCGCCGCCCGACAGCGTGCCGGCGCCGCGGTGCAGGGTCAGGTAATCGAGGCCGACGTCGAGCAGGAACGTCAGGCGGTTCCGTATCTCCTTGAGCACCTCGCCGGCGATCATCGCGCGCGAGCCGGTCAGCTTCATGCCGTCGATGAACTCGTAGGCCTGGCGCACGGTCATGCCGGTGACCTCGACGATCGGCCGCTCGGCGACGAACACCGCGCGCGACTCGGGGCGCAGGCGGGTGCCGTGGCACACCGCGCACGGGATGGCGCGGAAGAACTGCTCGTAGTGCTGCTTGGTGCGATCGCTGCTCGACTCGCGGTGGCGGCGCTCGAGCTGGGACAGGATGCCCTCGAACCGCATCGCCCACTCGCCGGTCGAGTGCCGGCCCTCCCAGGCGACGGTGACCCGCTTGTCGCCGGTGCCGTTCATCAGGATGTCGCGCTGCTTGTCCGACAGCTTGTTCCACGGCTTGTCGAGGTCGATCTTGAACGACTTGGCGAGCGCCTTGACGATGTTCGTCGTCCAGCCCGAGTCCTTGGCGATCGACTCGCCCCACACCGCGACCGCGCCATCGCGCAGCGACAGGTTGTGGTCGGGCACGACCAGGTCGGGGTCGGCGGCCATCCGCTCGCCCAGGCCGTTGCACTCGACGCACATGCCGAGCGGCGAGTTGAACGAGAAGCTCTGCGGGCTCAGCTCGGGGAAGCCGATGCCGCACTTGGGGCAGGCGTTGTCCGACGAGTACGTCCGCGGGACCTTCTCCTCGCCGACCTCGACCATCAGCTTGCCCTTGCCCTCGCGCAGCGCGGTCTCGACCGAGTCGGTGAGCCGGCCCTTGTCCTTGGGGTTGATCGTCAGGCGGTCGATCACCAGCTCGATCGAGTGCTTCTTCTGCTTCTCGAGCGCGTCGACGTCCTCGAGCCGGACGACCATGCCGTCGACGCGGACGCGGACGAACCCGCCCTTGCGCAGCTCGGCGAACAGCTCGCGGAACTCGCCCTTTCTGTTCTCGGCCTTGGGCGCGAGCAGGGTGACGGAGGTCTTGTCGGGCAGGGCGGCGAGCTCGTCGACGACCTCGCTCGCGGTGCGCGCGCCGACCGGCCCGCCGCACTGGTAACAGCGCTGCTCGCCGGCGCGGGCGTACAGGACGCGGAGGTAATCGTAGATCTCGGTGATCGTGCCGACGGTCGAGCGCGGGTTCGACGACGCGCTCTTCTGCTGGATCGCGATCGTCGGCGACAGGCCGCTGATCCGCTCGTACTTCGGCTTCTCCATCTGGCCGAGGAACTGGCGGGCGTAGGCCGACAGCGACTCGACGTAGCGGCGCTGGCCCTCGGCGTACAGCGTGTCGAACGCGAGCGACGACTTGCCCGAGCCGGACGGCCCGGTGATCACGACGAGGCGGTGCTTGGGCAGCTCGAGCCGGTCGACGACGAGGTTATGCTCGCGGGCACCCTCGACGACGATGCTGTCAGGCTCGCGCTTCGGATCGTTGCGACCAGGTCCGAGGCTACGCGACATGTGGCGCCACCGTACGGAGCGCTTGTTCAGGTGTCAAGGTGGTCGATCGTCGAGGTAAATCGTCGGAGAAATACCTGACAGCGGGGCGTCAGGTTTACTTGAACTGGCTCGCGTACGCGCCGTAGCCCATCGCGGTCAGGCGCTCGGCCGGGATGAAGCGCAGCGACGCCGAGTTGATGCAGTAGCGCTGGCCGGTCGGGGCCGGGCCATCGTCGAACAGGTGGCCGAGGTGGGCATCGCCGACCTTGGAGCGGACCTCGACGCGGACCATGCCGTACGACTCGTCGCGGTGCTCGGCGATCGCCGCGGGCGCGAGCGGCCGGGTGAAGCTGGGCCAGCCGGTGCCCGAGTCGAACTTGTCCTTCGAGCTGAACAGCGGCTGGCCGGTGGTTACGTCGACGTAGAGCCCGGCGCGGTGGTTGTCGTGATAGGCGTTGTGGAACGCCGGCTCGGTGTCGGCGTGCTGGGTGACCTCGTACTCGATGTGGCTGAGCTGCTTGCGCAGCTCGCCGTCGCTCGGCTTGTGGTCGAGGATCGGCCGCGGCGTGGTCTCGTCGACCTGGGGCGAGCCGCTGGCCTGACCGCACGCGGCGCCGGTGAGCGCGGCGGAGACGGCGGTGGCAAAGACCAGGGCGGCGAACGGGTGGCGCATGGCGAGGCTCCTTCGCCGGAGTCTACGCCCGCCACCGCCGCGCGGTTACCGGGCCCGAAAAACCCCGAGGCCCCGGCCACCCGAGCTGGGCGGCGAGGGCCTCGATGGTCGCGGCTTACGTGGCCGGGTTACGCCCGGGCGCGCTCGACGGTGACGTCGTGCTCGTTGTGCTGCGTGCCGTGCAGGCCGCCGATGATCGCGTCGGCGACGTCCTCGGGGACGCGGACGTGCGCGTGCGCGTCGCGCAGGCTGACCGAGCCGATGCTGGCCTTGTCGCCGCCGATCGGGCCAGCGAGCAGCGAGCGCAGGTCATCGGCCGACACGCCGTGCTTCTTGCCGAGGCTGATGAACAGCCGGGCCTGGGTGGTGTCGGCCGTGACGGTCGCCGCCGCGGGCGGGGGCGGCGACTCGACGACGGTGTCGCGCTTGCCGCGGCTGGCGCGCTCGGGCTTGTCACCACGCTCGGCGCGCTCCGGGCGCTCGGCGCGCTCGGGCTTGTCACCACGCTCGGCGCGCTCGGGCCGCTCGGCCTTCTCGGGCTTGTCGCCGCGCTCGGTCCGCTCGACGCGCTCGGGCTTCTCGGCCGGCTTCTCGGCCGACGTCTCCACCGGCTTGTCCGCCTTGGCCTCGCCGCGCGGCCGACCACGGTCGCGGCCGCGATCGCGGCCCCGGCGACGCTCGCCGGACGCTTCGACCTCGGCCGGCTCGTCGCCCGCAGGGGCGGCAGCCGCGGGCGCGGCGGCCGCTGCCGGGGCAGGGGCCTCGGCGGCGCGGGTGGTCTTCTCGTCGGCCCAGGTCTCCCAGAACTCGCGGGTCTCCGCGGTCGGCTCGGC
>DASWOO010000111.1:0-7098 GCA_036404335.1 Kofleriaceae bacterium | reverse complement strand
ACGCTGCACTCCCTATCGCCGAACCATGCGCGGTCGAGGGGGATTATCATGCTCAGATCGCAGAGTGCTGCCGAATCATTGGGTATCAGGCGAGTCGGTCTCTTAGCACTACTGCGTCACGTTGAAGGGCGGCGGGTGTCTAGCCGACGGAGCGCGTGGCAGGCAGGACAGCGAGGTAGCCAGCGAGCGATGGCCCGGGCGATCGCAAGGCGCATCGTGGCGAAGCTGTCCGCGAAGTGCCGCTCAGGCCGCGACCGACTGCGCGTCGTCGGCCACCGGCCTTCTGGCCGAGGGGGGGAAATGCCGCACACGTTCGGCAATGACGAACGCGTAGCAGCACAGGACGACAGAGACGTGGTGGTGCCAGCCGGCCGCGCCGGCCAAGGGCAACCAGAACGCGATCAACCAGATCCGGACCAACGAGATCGATCTCGGCGCGCCGTGGGAGCTCCGCGAGTTCACGCTCAGCACCGAGAGCGGGACCGGCGTCAGCTCGCCGGCCTCGGGCCCGCTCCGGCCGCACAGCGTCGCGCTGACCGTCAACGACGGCGCGTTCCCGCCTACGCCCGGCACCCCGACCGTCGCGAGCTTCATCTCCTCGCTTGGCGTCTACGGCCCGCCCGGCGGCCCGCCGGCGCCGCCGACCTGCGACGCGACGTACACCGTGCCGTTCACGTTCGCCAGCCAGCCGTTCCGCGGCGGCAACTCGCTGGTCACGTCCGGCGCGTGGTTCATGGCCGGGCTGACCGCGGGCTCGTCGAACCACGACATCTGCGCGCGCCACGCGTTCTCGCTCAACAACTGCAACGGCTGCCACAAGCGCGAGAGCGGCACCGACGGCACGGGCGGCAGCACCAACTTCACCCACATCACGACGAGCCCGGGGGTGCCGGTCCAGCTGTCGAAGTTCCTGACCGGCGGCGGCCCCGGCCTGGTGTTCAACGTCAACGATCCGCAGCTCGGCGCGGCCGTGGTCTGGCAGTTCGCCGACCTCGAGCGCCGGTTCCAGCGGCTGTTCGACATCGCGAACTGCACGGCGTGCGCGACGGTGCGGTCGGGCACGCCCGGGCCGGTCAACCAGATCCTGCAGCTGGCCAAGGTCCTGCCGATCGACCCGACCAGCGATGTCCGGGTCGCCCGGGCCGATCGGGCCGATCACCAGCCTCGACGCGGTGAAATCGATCATGACCCTCCGGCTGCAGAACCTGGGCGATCCCGCCGATCAGGCCGCCGACTTCCTGCGCCCGGCGCAGACGTTTAGCGAGTAATTCTCGTCGACTACGAAAAAGGTCGGACCAGTCGAACACGTTTGCGCCATCATGCGTTGAACCACGCATGAAGCTCGCCGCGCTCGTCCTCGCCTGGCTCTGCACCGGCTGTCTGTGGGCCAACGAGAAGTCGGACCAGATGTACGGCTACGGCGGCCGGGCGATGCTGGCCGGCGACGGCCACATCGAGGGCGCGGTGATGGACGCGCAGCTCGGCGCCGCGGGGCTCTACCTCGGCGCCACCGGCAGCGTGCACGACGTCGGCCGGCCCGAGGACGTCGCGACCTCGACGGCCCTGGCGTTCTCGCTCGACCTCAAGGCGTCGCTGTTCGGCATCCTGGGCTCGACCCACGAGCTGGAGCGCTACCTCGACCTTGGCGGCGAGGCCGGCGCCGGCGGCATCCTCGTGGTCGACGCCCATCGCTCGCCCAACCCGCTCGGCGCCAGCGCCGGCTACTACGGCGCCTGGGTCGAGATCGGCACCGTGTCGATCGCCGGCGGCTACCTTGCCATCGTCGGCGACATCCGCCGCGACGGGTTCGGCGCGCCGTGGCGCGACCAGACCGAGCTGACCGTCGGCCTGGCCTGGCGCAAGCGCTCGCGCTTCGAGCGGCTCCACGGCCACGACTAGTTCGGGTCGGCGCCCTGCTGCTTGACCTGGACGTGGCCGTCGTCGCCGAGCACGGTGAACACCACGCGCCGGTTCTGGGCGCGGCCCGCGGCGGTGGCGTTGTCGGCGATCGGCTGGACCTGGCCGAAGCCCATCGGGATCAGCCGCGCGGCGTCGATGCCCTTGTGGGTCAGGTAGGCGACGACCGCCTCGGCCCGGCGCTGCGACAGCTGCTTGTTGTACTCGGCCTTGCCCTGGCTGTCGGTGTGGCCCTCGACCTGGATCCGGAGCTTGTCGTGCGCCCTGAGCACGGCGACGACGTTGTCGAGCAGCGCGAACGAGCGCGGCAGGATCACCGCGCGGTCGGTCTGGAAGTATACGCTCTCGAGGATCTCGAGCTTGTCGTCGGTGATCCGGACCAGCTGCTTCTTGGGGCAGCCGTTGTTCTCGGGCGGGCCCTGCTCGTCCGGGCAGTTGTCGAGGCGATCGACCACGGTGTCGCCGTCGCGGTCCGGGTCCGGGCAGCCCTTGTTGGCGACCGGGCCGGGCTCGAGCGGGCACCGATCGTCTGCGTCGAGCACGCCGTCCTTGTCGTTGTCGGGATCGGGGCAGCCATCGGCGTCCTCGAAGCCGTCCTTGTCCTCGGCCTCGGTCGGGCACTTGTCGTCGATATCGGCGATGCCATCGCGATCGGTGTCGGGGCAGCCGGCGAACGCGGCCAGGCCCGGCGTGTTGATGCAGCGGTCGTCCTGGTCGAGCACGCCGTCCTTGTCGTTGTCGGGATCGGGGCAGCCGTCGGCGTCCTCGAAGCCGTCCTTGTCCTCGGGCTCGTTCGGGCAGCGGTCCGCGGTGTCGACGATGCCGTCGCCGTCGGTGTCGAGCACGCGCGGCCGCTCGGCCGGCGGGTTGCCGCCCACGCCCAGGCGCAGGCCGGCGAGGCCGCGCCAGTCCGGCGTGCCGTAGCCCTTGCCGAGGCCCGCGCCCGCGCCCGCGAACAGCTGGACGGTGCGGTGCGCGATGTCGTAGGTCAGGCCGCCGAGGACCTCGAGCGCGTTCTCGTTGAAGGTGTCGAACGGCTTGCGCGCCGCGGTCGCGCCCGCGACGGTGACGTCGATGCCGAGCGGCGGGCCGCCGCGGTCGGCGAACTGGTAGCCCAGGCCCGCGTGCGCGAACAGCTCGTCGTCGACGATCTGGTTCAGGAACTGGGCGCGCTTGCGCATGTGGTAGCCGGCGTTGAGGCCGAGCCGCCAGCCGGTCCACGTGCGCGACAGCGCGAGCTCGGGGATGAACGCGTAGCCGCGGTCGTCGAAGTACGCGTCGTTGGTGCTGCGGGTCGGCACGACGAGCGCCGGGATCAGCGCGAGGCTGACGCCGTGGCGATCCTGGTGAAGCAGGCCGAGCTTGGGGCTGATCCGCAGGTCGCTGGTGCCGAAGCTGCTCAGCGAGTTGAGGCCCATCGGCGAGATCGTGCTCGATGACGGCCGGTCCTGGTAGAGCACCAGCGGCAGGTCGAGGGCGATCGCCAGCCACCGGGTCGGCGACAGCGACACGCTGAGGCTGCCGCCGGCGCGGTTGGCGACCAGCGAGCCGGCGCGGTGATCGTGGTCGCCCTGGTAGACGACCAGCGGATCGTTGGCGTAGCCCGCCCACAGGTTGACCGACAGCGCCCAGTGGCCGCGGACCTCGGCCCACTCGACGTCGAACATGCCGTCGCGATCCGACGACAGCCGGAACCGCTCGATGCCGAAGCTGGCGGGCTCCGCTTGCGCCCGCGCGGCGCGCGGCGCGAGCGCCACGGAGCCGAGCACGAGGAGCGCGATCAGCGAGCTCCGTCGATGCCCCTCCAGTGCGCCACGGCGGCGCCGGATCAGGCCAAGCGCGCCGAGCAGGCCGAGCGCGAGGCTCACGCCGCTACCTCCGCCGGCCGCGCCGGCGCCGGTGGTGCTGCAGCCGCCGCCCGACACGCCGAGGTCATCGGCGAAGCCGTCGCCGTCGCGGTCCGGATCGCACACGTCGCCGAGGCCGTCGTGGTCCTGATCGGCCTGATCCGGGTTCGCGGTCGTCGGGCAGTTGTCGAGCCCGTCGGGCACGCCGTCGTTGTCCATGTCGTCGCCGCGGCCCACGCTGCCGCCGGCGCCCGCCGCGGTGATCGTCACCGTCGAGGTCGACATCCCGCCGCGGCCATCGCTGATCGTATAAGTGAACGTGGCGGTGCCGACGTAGTCCGGATCGGGCACGTAGTGCAGCGTGCCATCGGGGTTGATCGTCACCGTGCCGTGCTCCGGCTGGGTGATCGCCGAGACCATCAGCGTGTCGCCGTCGGGATCGGTGTCGTTGGTCAGCACGGCGATGTCGATCGGGTCGGCCGCGCTCGACGCCGCGTCGGGGTTGGCGACCGGATCGGTGTTGGGCCCCAGGCCGACGTGGACCGTGACCGTCGCGGTCGAGGTCTGGCCGTCCTCGTCGGCGACCGTGTAGCTGAACGTGTCATCACCCACGTAGCCCGCGGCCGGGGTGTAGCTGACCCGGTGGTCCGCCGTGACCGTCACGGTGCCGTGGCCCGGCATCGTCGTCGTGACGTCGAGCGGCAGATCGCCCAGGCCGGTGTCGTTGATCAGCACGGGGATGGTGACCGCCATGTTGCGCGTGGTGCTGGCGGTGTCGTCCTTGGCCACCGGCGTGTCGTTGACGCGCCAGTTGTAGGTCGCCGGCGTCGGGTCGGTCGCGCCGCTGACGGTCGCGCGCACCGCGAACGTGTGCGAGCCGAGCGCGAGCGGGCCGATCTGGAACGGGCCGGTGCACGGCGCGAACGCGCTGCCGTCGACCGAGCACTGGAAGGTCGCGCCGGGGATCGTCGCGCCGGCGATCGTCCCGATGAAGTTGAAGGTCGGCGACCGGTCGTCGGAGGGGTCGGTCGGCTTGACCGTGATCGTGGTGTCGGGCACCGGCGCGTTGCGGACCGTGCTGGTGGTGTTGCTGGTCGCGAGCTTGGTCGTGACCCCGACCTTGTACGCGCCCGTCGCGGTGTTGAGGTAGGTGGCGTTGGCGGTCACGCCGACGGTGAGGGTCACGCTGCCGGTCGCGCCGATCGCGACGTTGCCCACGGTCCAGGTCACGACGCCGCCGGCGAACGTGCCACCGTTGCTGGCGCTGACGAAGGTCGAGCCGACCGGGAGCGCGTCGGTGATCACCAGGCTGGACGCGGTGCCGTTGCCGGTGTTGGCGTACGCGATAGTGTACGAGATCTGGTTGCCGGTGACCGTGGCCGGCGCGGTCTTGGTCAGGGTGACCACGGCCTGGCCCAGGGTCGCCGACGTGCAGCCCGACTCGAAGATTCCGTCGAGCAGCATCTTGATCCCGTTGGTCCGCGGGAAGCTCGACAGCGGCAGCGCCGGCACGGTCATGCCGGCCTCGTAGTAATCGTGGCCCGCGAGGTAGCTGATCTCGCCGTTGGCGTCGAGACCGTCGAGGTGGCCGCCGAGCAGCACGAGGCGGGTGTCGACGGCCGCGCCGGTCGGCTGCGCCAGGCGGCGCACGCCGGGCCTGAACGTCGAGCCCATCGCCAGGCCGATCGAGTCGACCGCGCCGGTGTCGCCGAGCAGGTTGCCGTCGGTCTGCATCAGCAGGTCGCCGGGCGCGAGGTTGGTCACGGCGGTCGGCGTGCCGCCGTCATCGACGATGCCGCCGGTGGTCAGGAAGTGGCCGGTGTTCTCGAACGTCGACGTCGCCTGGCACATCATGAACGCGTGGTTGCCGGGCTGCGCGGTCAGCCAGCCGCGGACCTCGGCGACGACCTCGGGGGTCACCGCGGTCGCGTTGTAGTGCATCGACGCCAGCGTGCAGTACCTCGGCGTGCCGTCGGCGTTCCACAGCCCGCCGTCGATGTGGCTGGTCGTCGTCGGGCCGGCGACCGTCGCCTCGGTCAGCACGTCGGGGCTGGTGGTCTCGTTCCAGTCCGCGCCGGTCGAGTCGGGGATCGCGGCGTAGTTGAGGTCGGTGATCGCGATCGCCTGGTAGCCGTCCTTGAGCACGGCGATCCGCGGCGCCGCGGTCATCGTCCGCGCGATCTGCGCGGTGAACGTCCCGGAGATCAGGTCGTGGACCACGCCGGTGTGGGTCGGCGCGGCGAGCCACGCGTCGACCAGCGGCAGCGCCGCGGCGCGGTCAGCCGCGGTGACCAAGAACGGGCCGCCGCGGTAGCGGATCGGCCGCGCGACGTTGCCGCCGGTCTCGCGATCATGCACGACCGCCGGCGCGGCGACCGTGATGTCGGTGCCGTTGACGACCTTCGCCGGGTCGACCGCCCACTGCACCGGCACGCCATTGGCGAGCAGCGTGTAGACCAGGCCGTAGATCTGCAGCGCGCCCGCGTCGTTGAACTGCGTGTCGTTGGGGATGATGAGCGAGCCCGCGGTGAACGTCTGCACCGCCGGCGCGTCGATGTCGGCCGCGACCTCGGCCCGATCGGGCTCGTGCGCGGCATCCGCCGCACAACCCGACGCGAGCCACGCGACGCCGAGCACCCCGACGAGCGCGTAAAGCGAACTTCTCCTAGCCATAGCTCTCAGAGTTCGCATGAATCGCCCTTCCAAGGCGCCCCACGCCGGTTAACTCACGGGTAGTCAACGCGCCGCTGTCGGCGCATCCCCGACACCCGCTTACGTGTCGCCACGCGGCCAGCTGGACGCAGCGGCTGGCGCCCCTGGAATGGAGGCGCGGGAGAGCATGTGGGACGGCTTGTGACCGGCCGCGCCTTCGGGGCGCCCGCGGCAGGCATGCGCGCCCGCTCACAACCCATCGCCTCGAGCGCGCGCTCCCCGGAGAGCGAAAAATTCTTTTTCGCGGAGACCGGAGACCGGAGAGCCGGCGCCAGGTCGCCAGGTCGCCAGCTCGCCAGGGGTTCCCCGTCGCCAAGGTCTCCAGGGTCACCAGCTCTCCACCTCGCCAGGGGATCCACGTCGCCGGGTCTCCCGGGTCACCAGTTCGCCACGCCGCCAGCTCGACACGTCACCAGCTCGCCACGCCGCCAGCTCTCTCCACCTCACCAGCTCGCCGTGTCACCAGCTCGACACGTCGACAGCTCGACAGCTCGACAGCTCGACACCCTCGACAGCTCGACATCGTCGACACGTCGACAGCTCGACATCGTCGACACGTCGACACGTCGACACGTCGACAGCTCGACAGCTCGACATCGTCGACACGTCGACACGTCGACAC
>DASWOO010000110.1:0-3718 GCA_036404335.1 Kofleriaceae bacterium | reverse complement strand
CGGTCGTGCCGCTGCTCGACGACCCCCGCGTGCTGCTGCGCGCCAAGGCGTGCGAGGCGATCGGGATGTCGCACGCGATCGAGCACGTCGAGGCGGTGGTAGCGCGGACCGGCGATCCGTCGCATCGCGTCCAGCTGGCGTGCGCGCTGGCGCTGTACGACCTGCGCGATCCGCGCGGCGAGCCGGCGCTGAAGCGCCTGACCGAGGCGCCGGCGACCGAGCACCTGATGGTGCCGCACCTCGAGCTCGGCAACGCCGCGGCGCGCCGCCGCGACCTGGCCACGGCGCGGCGCGAGCTGGCGCGCGCGGTCGAGCTGGCGCCGTACTACGTCGACGGGCTCGCGATGCTCGCGGGCTACGCGGCGCAGCAGGGCGACTTGGCCGAGGCCAAGGCGCGGGTCGCGCAGGCCCTGGCGCTCGAGCCGCATCACAAGGGCGCGCTCGGCCTGGCCAAGCACCTGGCCGAGGATCCGCGGGCCAGCGCCGCGCCCGGCCCGCACACGCCGTGACGTGAGCGCACGCCGAGGGGGGCTCCGCGGCGCGGGCTCGGGCTCGGCTTGGGCTCGGGGCGAGGATCTTGCACCGCCTGCCTGGATGACCAAGCTCATCGACTTCCTGCGCGGCAAACGGTCGAACAGTCAGCTGGCCGGCATCGGCATGACCGCGCTGTCGTACGGCGTGGCCGCGCTCGGTGCGGCGGTCATGCACGGCAGGCGCGGCCGCGCGACCAGCCACTGGTACCACAGCCTCGAGAAGCCGCCCGGCCAGCCGTCGGACAAGCTGTTCGGCCCGGTCTGGGCGGTGCTGTACGGCACGATCGCCTACTCGGGCTGGCGGATCTGGCGGGCGCCGAAGTCCGACGCGCGGACCAGGGCGCTGGCGCTGTGGGGCACGCAGCTGGTGCTCAACGGCGCGTGGACGCCGCTGTTCTTCGGCGCGCGCCGGCCCCGCGCCGCCCTGGTCGACATCGTCGCGCTCGACGCGGCCGCCGCCAAGTACGCCGAGGCCGCGGCCCGGGTCGACCGCACCGCCGCGCTCGCCGTCGCGCCGTACCTGGCGTGGCTCGGCTACGCGACCTACCTCAACGGCGGCATCGTCAAGGAGAACCCGGACGCCTAGCCACGCGAAGGCTACGCCAGGAACGCGACCAGCTCGTCGGCGACGCGCGCCGGCTGCTCCTCCGGCAGGTAGTGCCCGCCGGGCAGCACCCGGCCGGTCACCGCCGCGTCGCTGACCGCGCGCCAGTCCTCGATCGGCGCGAACAGCCGGTGGACGACGCCGCGCTCGCCCCACAGCACGTGCAGCGGGCTGGTCAGCCGCTGGCCGGCGGCGCGCGACGCGCGATCGTGGACCAGATCGATGCCGGCGGCGGCGCGATAGTCCTCGCAGGTCGCGTGGACCACCGCCGGATCGGCGAACGCCTCTTCGTACGCGGCCATGGCGCGCGGGTCGAACAGCGCGAGGCTGGCCGAGCCCCAGCCGCCGAGCTTGGCGTGGAGCTCGGCGATCGGATCGGCGCTGATGTGGCGCTCGGGGATCGGCGCCGGCTGGATCAGGTGGAACCAGTGGTAGTACGCGGTCGCGAGCGCCATGTCGGTGGCCTCGTACACCGTCAACGTCGGCGAGATGTCGAGCACGCACAGCCGGCGGACCCGCGCCGCGTGATCGAGCGCGAGCCGGTGCGCGACCCGGCCGCCGCGGTCGTGGCCGGCGACGTCGAACGCGCCGCGGTGGCCGAGCGCGTCCATCAGCGCGATCGCGTCGGCCGCCATCGTCCGCTTGCTGTACGCGGCGTGGTCGGGCCCGCCGTCGGGCCGCGCCGAGCGGCCGTAGCCGCGCAGGTCGGGCATCACCAGCGTGAACCGCGCGGCGAGCCGCGGCGCGACCGCGTGCCAGATCGCGTGGCACTGCGGGTAGCCATGCAGGAGGAGCAGCGGCGGACCGTGGCCGCCGGTGCGGACGTACAGCTCCAGGCTGCCGCCCGCGGATTCGATCGTGATCGTTCGCGCCGGACAGCCTTCGAACCAGGTCACGCGCAGACCGTAGATCGATCCCGGCGATCGCGGTGGCCGCGGGCGAGCCAAACCGAGGTTCTCGGGGCATGCTGCGCGATATGGCCTTTGCGCGACTGGCGATGTGTTTGACGGCGTCGATCGCGACGGCGACGGCGACGGCGACTGTGACCTTGGCCGTGGCAGCGCCGAGCCTGCCGCCCGAGAAGGGCAAGACCTTCGCCGCCAATGGCGTGCAGCTGTACGTCGAGGTGATCGGCAGCGCCGCCGGCGCGCCGCTGGTCGTGGTCAACGGCGGCCCCGGGTTCGATCACACGTACGAGCACGCCGCCGTGCCCGGCAACGCCTCGGCCTGGGACCTGCTCGCCCGCCAGCGCAAGGTCGTGTTCTACGACCAGCGCGGCAACGGCAAGTCGAGCCAGCTCCAGCCGGGCCAGACCTGCACGCTCGCCGATCAGATCGCCGACCTCGAGGCGGTGCGCGCGCACCTGGGCGTCGAGAAGATCGATCTGCTCGGCCACTCGTGGGGCGGGTACCTCGCCATGGCGTACGCCGCGCGCCACCCCGATCACGTGCGGCACCTGCTGGTCGTCGACTCCGCCGCGCCCAAGTGGTCGGACACGGTGTCGCTGTTCAAGGACATCTTCCCCGAGGGCCAGGAGCGCGCCGACGGCTTCACGTTCGCCGACGCGATGGGCGACGTCGAGGCCCGCGACTCCGGCATCAAGGAGTACTTCCACTGGCTGTTCTACGCGCCGGACAAGCGCGACGTGTTCCTCGCCCAGGTCGGACCCGGCATCTACAACAAGGCGATCAGCGAGACGCTCGAGCACGATCTCGCCCGGTTCGACCTGAGCCCCGAGCTCGGCAAGTTCCGGTTCCCGGCGATGGTGATCACCGGCCGCTACGACATCAACGTCGCGCCGTCGGTCGCGTACAAGGTGCACAAGGCGATCCCGAGCTCGAAGCTCGTGGTGTTCGAGAAGAGCGGCCACCTGCCGTTCTTCGAGGAGCCCGAGCGGTTTGCCCAGGTGCTCGAGGGCTTCCTCGGCTCGCCGAAGTGACTCAGCGCTGGGTCGGGATCGGTGACACCGCGACCGGGTCGATCTGCAGATTCGTGCCGCTGAGGACGATGTAGCCGTAGCTGCCGCCGCCGCCCCCGCCGCCCCCGGTGTCGCTGCCACCGACGGTCGTGCCGTTGAGCCCGGTGCCTGGCTGGACGGTGCGCGTGGCGCCCCTGCCGCCGTCGCCACCGGCCTGCGAGCCGCCGGATCCGCCGGCCGCCGCCATCGTCGGGGTCGGCGACACGTCGCCGGGCTTGCCGATGTTGACGCCCGAGCCCTCGTCGCCGCCGCCGCCGTTGGCGAAGCACTGAGCGCCGATCTCGATGTCGATCGCCGTGGCGTCGAGCGAGATCAGGCCGCCGGCGCCGCCACCCCCGCCGCCGGCGCCGTTCGCGGCGAGCGGCTGCTGCCCGCCGGCCCCGGACGCGTTGATCACGCCGGTGACGGTGATGCTGGTCCGGGCGATCAGCGCGAGCGCGCCGCCGCCGGCCCCGCCGATGCCGGCGGACGCCGTGCCCTTGGCGCCGTCTTCGCCGGGGCAGCCGCCGCGCAGCGCGAGGTTGGCCGCGGTGATCGGCGCCGCGGCGATGCCGCCGGCGCTGAACATGCTGGGGCTGCGGCCACCGTCGGCGCCCTTCGTGC
>DASWOO010000109.1:0-2994 GCA_036404335.1 Kofleriaceae bacterium | reverse complement strand
GCAGCTGCCGCAGCCGTGGTCGCCCGCGCCGGTCCCCGAGATCTACCTGCAGCTCCAGGCCGAGTACGACAACTACCAGAACATCGTCGCCGACCCCAAGGCCGCGCCGCAGCAGGGCATCAACGCCGCGCTGATCAGCCTGGCGTACCTGCACGTCGACGACGCGATCGGCCGGTTCCAGAAGGTGATGAACAAGTTCTGCGGCTCGGCCGAGGCGGCCAAGTCCAAGGACGGCATCCTGGCGATCTACGAGGCGCAGTAGAACTTCGACCTGATCGAGCAGACCAACAAGGCGTTCATCGCGGCCAAGTGCGGCGACGAGAAGTCGATCCAGCTGGCGATGTCGCAGAACCGGTCGCTCAACTTCTCGCGCGCCGACGAGCGCTACAAGAAGGGCGACTACGCCGCGGCCGCCGACTCGTTCTACCGGTTCTACAAGACCGCCGCCGACAACGATCCGGATCTGCCGGTCGCGCTGTTCAACGCCGGCGTGGCGTACAAGCTGGCCGACAAGCCCAAGACCGCGATCGCGCTGTTCAAGGAGTTCACCGAGAAGCGGACCAAGCCGTTCCAGGAGAGCCCGTACTACCTCAAGGCGATGAGCCTGCAGGCGTCGAGCTACCAGGCGGCGTTCGACTACGACAACGCGATCAAGACGTACCTCGCGCTGTACGACACGACCAAGAAGGCCAAGAAGCTCGGGATCAAGGCGCCCGAGCCGCTGCCGGGCGAGAAGCCGCAGACCCTCGACCAGATCGGGCTCGACGCGATGTACAACGCCGCGCTCGCCTCCGAGCTCAACCGCGACTTCAAGCGCTCGATCGAGCTGTACAACCAGTACGGCACGATCGAGCCCGACCGGCGCAAGAAGGACCGCTCGCTATGGTCGATCGCCGGGATCCAGCGCCAGCAGGGCGACCTCAACGGCATGACCGAGAGCTACGACAAGTGGCGCGCGCGGTTCGGCAAGGACGCCGGGAACGAGGACGACTACGTGCAGTCGTTCTACGACCAGGCCGCGGCCAACAAGAAGAAGGGCCGGAACCCGCAGGCCAAGCTGCTGGGCCAGGCGACGATCGACGCGTGGAAGACGCGCGGCGGGATCAAGAACGGCAAGGGCGCCCGGCTCGCCGGCGAGTGGGCGCTGCAGCAGGCCGAGGACTTCTACGCCGCCGACTGGGAGCCGTACGCGATCAAGACCGCGGCGCGCTCGGTCGCCGAGGCCAAGAGCCAGGCCGCGGCGCTCGACAAGCTGCGGACCAAGGTCGAGGACAAGTACCTCGCGCTCGACGCGTACGGCGTCGTCGAGTACACGATGGCGGCCAAGGTCCGGTTCGGCGACATCCAGTACGGCGCGGCGCAGAAGATCGCCGACGCGCCGATCCCGGCGCCGGTCGCCAAGGCCGGCGGCACGATCGTCGAGAGCTACGAGACCACCCGCGATCAGAACCTCAAGAAGAAGCTCGACGAGGCCAAGCTGCAGTGGAGCGAGGTCTACGATCTGGCCAAGAAGGGCGGGGTCTCCAACAAGTGGAGCCGCCGCGCCCTCGAGAACCTCGGCCGCGAGTTCCCGGCGGAGTACACGCCGTTGCGCCAGGAGCTGATCCAGGGAACGGACGCGCCATGAGCCAACTAGATCGCAATGCCTCGTCCCGCGTTGGTGCCAGCATGACCCGCGTGGCTGCCGCCTTGCTCTGCGCGCTGGCCGCGTGCGCCGGCGCCGACAAGAAGCCGACGACCATGCCGACCGGCGCCACGGCGACCTCCCCGGCCGGCGCTGCCGGCGCTGCCGGCGCGGCTTCGACGGGCTCGGGCGGCGCGCAGGCCGCTGGCCAGCCCGGGGCGGATCCCGCCGGCACGGGCTCGGGCTCGGCGTCGGCGCCGAACGACCCGTCGAACCCGCAGGTCTCGCTGCCCAACTACGACCCCGACCCGGCGCAGGCCAAGGCGCAGGTCGAGCAGCACTTGCAGGTCGCCCGCCAGGCGCTGTCGGCCCAGGTGCCCGACGGCGACACCGCGCTGCGCGAGGCCCGGCTGGCGCTGCAGATCGACGCCGCGAACATCGACGCCGCGGCGATGATCGCGTTCGCCTACTACCACAAGCACCTGCTCGACACCGCCGAGCTCGTGCTCGACGATCTGTTCAAGCGCGAGACCGCCAAGCAGAACGCCAACGTCTACTACGTCTACGGCCTGGTCTACGACCACACCAACCGCCCGGACCAGGCGGTCGTGGCGTTCAAGAAGGCGGTCGAGCTCGACCCCAACCACGCCAGCGCCCTGGTCAATCTCGGCGTCCACCAGCTGCAGAACACGCAGTACGCCGACGCGCTGCAGACCTTCGATCGCCTGGTCACCCAGTTCAACCGGGCCGACGTCGTCACCCTGACCTCGCTGGGCTCGGCTTACCGCGGCCACGCCGCCGACTACCCGACCGGCTCGCCCGACCACGACGACAACGTCCGGCGCGCCGAGGCCGCCTACAAGCGCGCGCTCAAGGTCGGCTCGAGCTACGGCCCGGCCTACTACAACCTGGGCCTGCTCTACCTCGACAACGACCCGTACCCCGGGATCGCCGATCCGATCGTGCGGCTCACCACGTCGAAGTCGTACTTCGACCAGTACAAGAACATGCCGAACCTCGACATGAAGCTGTACGACGACCGCATGAAGGACGTGAACCGTGCGCTCAAGCGCGCGGAAAAGCAGCAGAAGAAGAAAGCCAAGG
This sequence comes from Kofleriaceae bacterium, assembly GCA_036404335.1. Taxonomy (GTDB): domain Bacteria; phylum Myxococcota_A; class Polyangia; order Haliangiales; family Haliangiaceae; genus JABFXX01. Next base: position 266 of record DASWOO010000109.1, on the reverse strand, counting down.
CTGGCGCCAAGGGCGACGGCAACTCATAGTCGAAAGACCAAGGCCATGACCGCTCGCAAACTATCCGGATGGGTCGCTGCCGTCAGCCTTGGGCTGTGCCTGTGGGCCGCGCCGAGGGCGCGCGCCGAGGGCTGCCCCGACGATGACAGCGATCAAGGCGACAAGAAGCAGGGCAAGTTCCACATCGAGTACGTCAACGGCAAGCCGGTCACCGTGATCGACACCGTGGTCTCGGTGTGCGGCAAGGTCCCGCGGCCGAGCGTGGT
>DASWOO010000108.1:0-6018 GCA_036404335.1 Kofleriaceae bacterium | reverse complement strand
GCTGGACGACGATCGGCGCGTCGCCGCCGGTGTTCTTGCCGATCAGCGGATCGAAGATCTTGTCGGCACCGGCGCCGGACTCGCGCCACACGCCGAAGTGGCGGGTCAGCGCCTCGCGGATCATGACGTGCGCGCCGGGGTCGGCGGCGATCGCCAGGCCGACCGCGGTCGCGGCGCACGGCTGGGTCGCGAGCTGCAGCTTCTTGCCGAACCGCGCGCGCAAGGTCTTCGCGACCGCGGGGAACGCCGCGCCGCCGCCGACGAGGTACAGGCCGCCGAGCTCGCGCGGGTCGTCGGGGTCGATGCCGCGATCGCGCAGCCGCGCGAACAGGAGGTCGGTCTGGGCGATCGTCTGCTGGATCAGCGGCGCGGCCCGCGCGTAGAGCTCGGCGGTGTCGAGCGCGACCGGCGCGTCGCCGAGTTCGACCACCAGCTTGCGGGTCGTGGCCTTGAGCGTCTCCTTGGCCTCGCGGGCGCGCTCGAGCGCCAGCGCGGTGGGCGCGGCGCCGGCGGCCGCGACGATCAGCTCGTCGAAGTCGTCGCCGCCGAGCCGGGCGAGGCCCTCCGACGCGATCAGATCGAACCGCCGGCCCTCGAGCGACACCGCCGAGGCGTCGAACGTGCCGCCGCCGAGGTCGTAGACGACGACGTAGCGCTTGGGCGAGCGCTTGCCGAGCTCGAGGTGGCGATGCGCGAACTCGATCGCCGCCGCGGTCGGCTCGTTGACCAGGCCGATCGGCGCGAACCCGGCGCGGCGGAACGCCTCGAGCGTCAGCCAGCGCTGGCTCGACGACGCGCTAGCCGGCACCGCGGCCATGACCTCGAGCGGCTCGCCGGGCTCGAGCTCGAGGTTCGACGCGGCGGTGATCGAGCGACGCAGCTCTGCCAGGAACGCGGTGCACAGCTCGAGCGCGGTGATGCCGGGCAGGCCGGGCACCAGCTCGTCGGGGTGGCGCTCGGTCGCCGCGCGCTTGATCGACCGGATCGCGTGGCGCGCGGTCGGCAGCAGCCGGACCGCGTCCCAGCCGACGATCAGCTGGCCATCATCGACGACGGCGACGCCGGGGATGTAGTCGCGGAACTCGCCGCCGTGGTCGAACGCGGCGATCGGATGCCGGCCGTCGTCGACGGCGGCGACCACCGTCCGGGTCGTGCCGAAATCGATACCGAGTCGCATGGCGGCGAGATTGCCCCGGCGCCGGCGATCTGGCCAGTCTTTGGTTGATTCCGTGAAGGGGATTCCGATGGCCTGTATAGATAGCAGTCGATCCTACAAATATCGTGGCCGAGGTCGGGCACGGGAGCCTGTGCGCAGCCGCTCACCTGCAGTTACAACAGGTTGCAGATGATTATATAGCGAGATCGGCCTCGCGAGGTTTTTGCCTCGTTCGTGAACAGAAACATGCAGCTCCCGTCATAGCCTGGTACCCCGAATACGGACTTAAGGAGATCTGACGATGAAAGCATGGTTAGTTATCGGAACCCTGACCCTGGCGGCCTGCGGAGCGCCGGTCACGTTCCAGGGCCAGGGCACCCTGGCCGTCAACGGTACGCCGCCGGCTCCCCCGCCCCCGCCGCCCCCGCCGCCCCCGGTCGAGGTCAAGCCGCCCCCGCGCGTCGAAGTGCGCGACAACAAGATCGAGATCCACGAGAAGATCCAGTTCGATCTCGACAAGGCGACGATCAAGCCCGAGTCGTTCAGCCTGATGGACGAGATCGGTGACGTGATCACCAAGAACGCGCAGATCAAGACGATCCGGATCGAGGGCTACGCGAGCTCGGAAGGCGACGCGAAGCACAACAAGCAGCTTTCGGACGCGCGCGCCAAGTCGGTCATGAAGTACCTGGTCGACAAGAAGAAGATCAAGGCGGCGATGCTGACCGCGATCGGCTACGGCGTCGAGCACCCGATCGCCGACAACACCACCGAGGACGGCCGCGAGAAGAACCGCCGCGTCGAGTTCTTGATCCTGTCGCAGGACGTGACCAAGAAGAAGGTCGAGATCGACCCGACCACCGGCAAGGAGAAGGTCGTCGAGGAGAAGCAGGAGACCGTCAACGCTCCCGCCCAGACCGACGACGCCGCCGCCCCGACCGACACCAAGCCCGATGCGAAGCCCAAGGCCAAGGGCAAGGGCAAGTCCGCGAAGAAAGGTAGCTAGTCCATGATCCGTACACTCTCCGTCATGGCGTTCGCCGTGCTCGCCGCGACCGCGGCGTGCGGTGGCACCGCGCGCGGCCTCGAGGCCTATCGCAACGACACCAGCACGCTGCTCGAGACCCGCAACGCGCAGCTCAAGAGCTGCTATGACGACGCGCTCAAGGCGGACGCCAAGGTCGCCGGCACGGTGACCGTGCAGTTCGTCGTGGCCAAGAAGACCGGCGTGATCTCGGACGTCACGGTCGACCAGGCGAAGTCGAGCGCGCCGCCGGCCCTGAGCCAGTGCGTGGTCAACGCCGTCAACGGCCTGACCCTGGCGCCGCCCGACAAGCACGAGGGCCACGCGACGTTCACGTACGAGTTCAAGCCGGGCAATCCCCCGGCCGCCGCGCCCGCCGCGCCCGCCGCGGGCTGATCCCTGCCAAGCGCCGTCGCCCACCAGAGTGCGGCGGCGCCCGCGCACACCGAGCGAGCACGCCCATGGCACATGGCGTGCTCTTTCAGTTTGTATGCGTCGGTTCCTGGCATCGCTCCTCACCGCAGCCTCGCTCACCTCGTTGCCGCTAGTGGCCGCGTGCGATCGCACGGCCGAGGCGTCGGTCGCGAAGCCGTCGCAACCGATCGAGCAGTTCAAGCCGACCGCGTTCGCCGTCGAGGTCACCGGCCACGGCCGACCGATCATCTTCATCCCCGGCCTGGGCTGCCCGGGCGCGATGTGGCGCGACACCGCCGCCCACCTCGATGGCTATCAAAGCCACGTCCTCACGCTCGCCGGGTTCGCCGGACAGCCCGGGATCGACGGCCCCCTGGCGGCGTCGACCCGCGAGCAGCTCGCGCGCTACATCCGCGACCGCAAGCTCGACCACCCGATCATCGTCGGCCACAGCATGGGCGGCTTCGTCGCCTACTGGCTGGCTGCTGCCGAGCCCGACCTGGTCGGCCCGACCATCATCGTCGACTCCGGCGCCGCGCTGGGCAGCGGCGACGCGAGCGCCGACGCCGAGACCGCGCGCACGGCCCGGGCGCTGTGGCGCGATGCCGGCGATCAGCAGTTCACCCAGCAGGTCCACGACATCTTCAGCTCGATGGCGGCCAAGCCCGAGCGGCTAGCGCCGATGCTCGACGAGGTCGCGCGCTCGGACCGCAAGGCGATCGGCGACGCGATCTACGAGCAGTTCACGACCGACCTGCGGCCCAAGCTGAGCGGCATCCGCTCGCCCGTGCTCGTGGTGCTCGCCGATGGCTCGCTCAAGGACGGGATGCGGGCCCAGGCCGCGAAGGTCCCCGACCACACCGTGGTGGTGGTGCCGGGCGCCAAGCACTTCGTGATGCTCGACGATCCCGAGCAGTTCTACGCGGCCGTGGACAAGTTCCTCGCCGCGCATCCGACGGCGCCGGCCAACGTCGCGTCGCTGTGAGTACGGTGGTTACCGCGCCCCGCCGCCACAGCGCGACGGGCATGCGCGCCGCACGACGCGAGTAACTGCGCGAAAGTGGCCACGGCGCGCTCGGCATATCTCGTGCTGTAGCGCCGGGCATGGCTACTTCGTTTGCTTACCTGCGCAACGCCCTTGGCCTCGCCGTGTTGATCACTGCCGCCCCCGCGATGGCCGACACCGTGCTCGTCACCCGCGAGGAGCCAGCCCGCCAGGGCTTCGTGCTCGGCGCGTCGCTCGACGGCGGCAACCTGGGCTGCCAGACCAAGAGCGGCGACGACTGCGGCAACGGGCTGCACGCCGCCGGCGGGTTCTCGGTCCACATCGGCGGCATGGTGACGCCGGAGCTCGCGATCCTCGGCGAGGTCTGGGGCATGTCCCACTCCGACGACGACGTGACCGCGTCCCAGGTGATCGGCACGGTCAACGTCCGCGGCTGGGTCGCGCCGCGGCTGTGGCTGCAGGGCGGCCTCGGCACGGCGCGCTCGAAGATCACGGCGGACGCCGGGCCGATCATGGCGCACGCGATGTCGTCGACGGTGCCGGCGTTCGCCGCCGCGATCGGCCTCGAGCTGGTCCAGACCCGCCAGTTCGGGCTCGACGTCGAGCTGCGCGGCGGCTCGGGGTTCTACCGCGATGACGTGCGCGTCTACAACGCCGCGCTCGGCGTCGGCGCGACGTTCTTCTAGAACGCGCCGGCGTAGCCGAGCTGCAGGCCGTCGCCGTGGAGCTCGAGCCGCGCGTGCTCGACGGTGGCGCGCGCGGAAGGCGCGGTCAGGTACAGCACGCCGCCGGCGATGATCGCGGCGGCGCCGACGCCGCCGACCACGGTGCCGATGTTGCCGAACAGCCGGGCGTCGTGGTTGGTCGACACGCCCTGCGCGTCGCACACGTCGTTCGGGTCGCAGTGCGCGCCGACCGAGTGCCACTTGCTGCGCGCCTCGAGGCCGAGCGCGACGCCGACCCCGAGCGCGACGACGCCACCCGCGCCGACCGCGAGGCCGAGCACGTGGCGGTGATGGCGCGCATCGCTGGAGTCGAGCTCCTCGCGCGGTGCCGGCGAGCGAATGGCGACCGGCTTGCCGGGCTCGCTCGCGGCGGGCGAGAGTCGAGGCACCTCGACGGTGAGCGTGTCGCCGGGCTTGCGGATGTCGATGTGGGTAGACCACGTCAGGCAGCCGGGCGCCGAGACCTCGATGGCATGGCTGCCCGGATCGACCGGCAGCGGGCTGCCGAACGCCTCGCCCGGCACCGGGGTGCCGTCGCGGCGCACGCTGAGGCCCGGCAGCTGGTTGGCGGCGGAGACCGAGATCTGCAGCTTGGTCAGCTTGCCGGCGAGGCCGTCGGCGCGCTGGCGGGCGAACGCGGCGCGCGAATCGCCGCGGCGGTCGGCCTGCGACGCCGCCTCGCGGAACTCGGCCCACGCGGTGGCGGTGCGGCCCTGGCGCTCGTGGCAGTCGGCGAGGTTGAGCCGGACGCCGAGCTGATCGAGGATCTGCAGGCTCACCGGCGGCGGCGCGGGCTGGGCAGCCGGCGGTGACCCCGGTTGCTCGGCCGGCGGCTGCGCCGCGGCGTGATCGATCGGGGTCGGCCCGCTCTGCGCCGGCGCCCCACCGCGGCTGGCGAGCACGGCGACGATCGCGACCACGCCGACGACCGCGCCGAGCGCGGCCGCGATCCCGGCGCCCCGCCGCTTCGGCCCGCCGGCCACCGTCTGCGTCGCGCGCTGACCCGCGGCGTCGTGCAGCGTGCCGCGGGACGTCGCCGGCCCGTGCCCGATCGGCCCCTGCCCGGCCATCGGCGCATGCCCGCCGGGCTGCTTGCCGAGCACGCGGCCGATGCTGCCGATCAGCGGCTGCGCGTGCGGCGGCGCGAACGGCGCGAGCGCGGCGGCCAGCGCGTACACGTCCGGGAACCGGCGCGCCGGATCCTTCTCGAGGCAGCACCGGATCACGTCCTCGAACCCCGGCTGCAAGCTCGTCGGCGGCAGCGGCGGCAGCGGATCCATCGCGACCTTGAAGCACAGCTCGGTGAACGTCTCCGCTTCCCACGGCACCCGGCCGGTCACCAGCTGGTAGAGGATCACGCCGATCGCCCAGATATCGGTGCGGCCGTCGACCATCTTGGCCGAGCGCATCTGCTCCGGCGACATATAGGCCGGCGAGCCCATCACCGCCTGGGTCCGCGTCGCCGAGAAGTCGCCGCCGGTCGCGATCGACTTCGGCACGGCGTGGAGCCAGCAGGCCTACCTCAAGGCCTCCAACACGGGCGCGAACGATCTCTTCGGGGTCTATCTGTCGCTGTCCGGCTCGACGCTCGCCGTCGGCGCGGTCGGCGAAGCGAGCGCTGCCACCGGGGTCGGCGGTGACCAGGCAGATAACACCGCGGTCGGTGCCGGCGCGGTCTACATCTTCGTCCGCG
>DASWOO010000107.1:0-9943 GCA_036404335.1 Kofleriaceae bacterium | reverse complement strand
CAGATCGGCGATGACCTGCACGTCCTGGTGCCGCGCGCGGTCCCGGTCGACGGCGTCGCGCCCAAGCTGCCCGAGCCGACGCTGTCGGCGTCGGCGGCCGCGGCGATGGCCAAGGCCGATCACACCGCGATGCTCGGGCCGGCGCCCGACCCCAACGCGCCGCCGCCCAAGCCGAAGCCGCCCGCGCCCGTCGAGGTCGTGCCCGGCATCAAGCCCGAGCTCCGGCCGGCCGCCGGCGCGATCGCGCCCACCGCGTCGGCGCCCGCGCCGCCCGCGCCCGTGCCGCCCGCGCCCGACAAGCCGGTCGAGCCTGTCGAGAAGATCCTCGGCCCCGCGCCTGATCCGCACGCCCGGCCGATCACCAAGCCGGCGCCGGCCGACAAGCTGGTCGAGCCCGAGGCGGCCTGCGAGCGCCCCTCCGACAAGCCCGGCGACAAGCTCGCCGACCACGAGCCCGACACCGACAAGCCCGCCGAGCCGCACGCCACCCGGCCCAGGACCGATCACCTCGGCCGCGTGCTCGCGCCGCCCGTCGACGACCTGTGGTCGAAGATCGCGCTGTACGCCGTGCTCGGCCTCGGCGCCGCCGGCGTCGGCGTGTGGATGCTCAAGCGCCGCCGGCTGAACATTCCGCCCAACGTCGAGATCGCCATCCTCGCCCAGCGCTCGCTCGGCGGCCGCGCCCGCGTGGTCTGGCTCGGCGCCGGCGATCACGAGCTGCTGATCGCCGTCACCCCGCAGGCCGTCAACGTCCTCGGCCAGTGGCCGCGCGGCGCCGCCTCGGCCGCCGCGGCCGCGCCCGTGCCCGCGCCGGGGGACGACAGCTTCGCCGGCCAGATGAGCTACGCGATGGGCCCGATGAGCATGTACGCCGCGGCCGCCGCGCCGAGCCAGCCGGTGCCCGTCCAGGTCCCGCCGCCGGCCGCGCCCCGCCGGCGCGCGACCAGCCAGGCCGCGCCCGCGGAGCCGCCCGCCCGCGCGGTCACCACCGAGTACTTCGACGAGGCCGGCGACTACGACGAGCACGCCGCCGAGGGCCCGCCGGTCAGCCGCGAGCCCCGGCCGAGCCGCCCGGCGATCGTCCTGCCGCCCGTCCCCGCCGCGATCGCCGCCGAGGCCCGGCTGCGCCGCGACTCGCAGTTCCAGCGGCCGGTCACGCAACCGGTCACGCAGCCCGAGCCGGCCGACGCCGATAAGCCGGTCTCGCCCGCGGTCAACGGCATCCTCAAGCTGCGCGGCCGCACCAGCCAGGCGCCGGTCGTCGAGCCGGCCCGTGAAGCCGACGCCGACGCCGACGACGCCGCGGAGGTCGAGCTGATCGACGACGGTGGCGCCAAGCCCGGTGCCGCGATCGACCGCGAGGCCGATCAGGCCTGGATCAAGGACATTCTCGCCGCCGGCGGGGGCGCCCCGTGATCGGCCCGATCATCGCGCTCGCCGCCCCGGTCGCCGGCGGCGTCGCCGACCAGCTCGTCGGCGCCCTGCCCGGCGCCGCGCCCCAGGCCGCCGCCGCCGGCCCGTTCGGCGCGATCGGCATGATCGTCCTGCTGACCCTCGTCACGCTGATCCCGGCGATCGTCCTGTCCTGCACCTGCTTCGTCCGGTTCATCGTCGTGCTCGGCTTCATCCGCACCGGCATCGGCACGCCGTCCGCCCCGCCCAACCAGGTCCTGATCGGCCTGGCGCTGTTCATGTCGCTGTTCGTCTCGGCGCCGGTCGCCACCGAGATCTACGACCGCGCCGGCCGCGGCTATCTCGCCGGCCAGATGACCGAGACCCAGGCGCTCGACGCCGCGACCCCGCCGCTGCGCGCGTTCCTGCTCCACCGCACGACCGAGGCCGACCTCACCCTGTTCTATGAGGCCAGCGGCGCCGCCCGGCCCAACACGATCGACGAGGTCCCGCTCAAGATCGCGATCCCGGCGTTCATCCTGTCGGAGCTGCGGCTCGCGTTCAAGATCGGCCTGACCATCCTGCTGCCGTTCCTGGTCATCGACCTGGTCGCCGCGACGATCCTGACCGCGCTCGGCATGGTCATGGTCCCGCCACAGACCGTCGCGCTACCGATCAAGCTCCTGGTGTTCGTGCTGATCGACGGCTGGCACCTGATCGTCCAGTCGCTGCTGCGCGGAGCCACGCTGTGAGCCCCGACTCGCTGCTCGATCTGTGGCGCAGCGCGCTGATGACCGTCGTCGTGGTCTCGGCGCCGTTCATGATCGCCGGGCTCGCGGTCGGCCTGACCGTCGCGGTGATCCAGACCGCGACCCAGCTGCAGGAGAGCGTCTTGACCTTCGTCCCCAAGCTCGCCGCCGCGCTCGTCGTGCTCGCGTTCGCCGGCCACTGGATGCTCGACAAGCTCGGCAACTTCACCGTCGCCGCGTTCACCGCGCAGACCCAGCCGTCGAACGACCTCGCGGCCGATCTGCAGGCCAACTCGCCGATCCAGCCGTAGCCAGCCATGCACTTCACCGAGTCTGACATCGGCGCGTTCGTCGCGGTCCTGTGCCGCGTCGGTGGGCTCGCGGTCACCGCGCCGGTGATCGGCGACCCGGGCACCTCGCAGCGCGCGCGGCTGACCTTCGTGCTCGCGGTGTCCGCCGTGCTCGGCCCCGCCCGCGCCGGGGTCGCGTTCGACGCGCTGCCGATGATCGGCGCCGCCGAGCTCGCGATCGGCCTGGTCACCGGCCTCATCGCCCGGATCATCACGACGCGGGTCGCGATCGCCGGCCAGCTGATGGGCCTGTCGCTGGGCCTGGGCTTCGCGTCGCAGTACGACGTCCACGCCGGCGAGTCGGCGAGCGTGCTGCGGACCTTGCTGACCACGCTCGCCGCGTTCGCGTTCCTGACCGCCGGCGGGCTCGAGGCGATCGTTCGCAGCGCCGCCGCCGCGCCCGCCAACCTCGGCGATCTGCCCGAGCTCGGCCAGGCGTTCGTCCGCCACGCGACCGCCGCGTTCGGCCACGGCATCCTGCTCGCCGCGCCGGTCCTGCTCGCCAGCTTCGTCGGCAACATCGCGCTGGCGGTGATGAACCGCGCCGCGCCCGCGGTCAACGTGTTCTCCGTGGCGCTGTCCGCCGTGATGATCCTCGGCGGCCTCGTCCTGTTGTCGACGGCCGCGCACCTGGTCGCCGGCCTGGTCGACACCGCGCGCTCGTCGATCGACGTCCTCGCGCACCCGGGCGGGTAGCGCCGGCCTACCCACCGAGCTGTTGTCGCAGCTGTCGGCGGCGCTGACGGCGGCGCGGCCGACGAAGATCTCGCGCGCCCAGCCATCTCGTAGGTCTGGCGGCGGCGCACGCGTTGCACCACCGCGTCCGGCGTGGCCGATCCGTCCAAGACCCAGAAAGCGACGCCCAAGCGGGTCCGCGAATTCCGCAAGCGCGGCGACATCGCGCTGTCGCGCGACCTGGTCTCGGCCGGCAGCCTCGCCGGCGGGTTCATCGGCCTGGTCGCCTACGCCAGCACCAGCAGCGCCGCCCTGCTCGATCTGACCCGCTCGGCGATGCTCGCCGGCGGCACGGTGACCGACACCGGCGAGCTCCGCGCCTCGGCGCTGCACACCTTCGCCGTCGGCGCGGCCCCGGCGCTGCTCGGCGCTGCCGCCGGCGCGCTGCTCGCGATGCTCCCGCAGCTCGGCTGGCCGCCCGCGACCAAGCCGATCGCCTTCGACCTCGGCAAGCTCGACCCGTTCGGCAACGTGATGAACATCTTCGGCCTCGCCGGCATGGCGCGCCGCACCGGCGCCGCGCTCGGCAAGCTGGTCGTGATCGGCGCGATCGTGTTCTTCTCGCTGCGCAAGAACCTCGTGGCCTCGAACCTCGAGGCCCAGCGGCTCGGCGCCGTCGCCTGGGACCTGACCCGGCGCGCGATGTGGCCCGCGCTCGGCGTGCTCGGCACGTTCGGCGCGATCGACTACTTCCTCGCCCGCCGCCGGATGGACGCGCAGATGAAGATGTCGATGGAGGAGATCAAGCGCGATCACCGCGAGCAGGACGGCGACCCGATGGTCAAGGGCCGGCGCAAGCAGCGCATGCGCGAGCTGGCCAAGCGCCGGATGGCGGCCGCGGTCGCCACGGCCGACGTCGTGGTCATCAACCCGACGCACTACGCCGTCGCGCTGCGCTACGACGAGCACAAGGACGCCGCGCCGACCGTCGTCGCCAAGGGCATCGACGAGCAGGCCGAGAAGATCCGCGACCTCGCCCGCCAGCACGGCATCCCGATCCTGCCCCGGCCGCCGCTCGCCCGCGCCCTGCACAAGCACGTCAAGGAGGGCCGCGCCGTGCCCGGTAACCTGTACCGCGCCGTCGCCGAGGTCCTGGCCTACGTCTACAAGCTCAAGCACGGAGGCGCGCGATGAGCCCCGCGATCACCCCGGCGGCCAGCACGGTCGCGTCCCGCGCCCGCGGCCAGTGGACGATGGCTGCGCTGCTGCTCGGCGTCATGGCCGTGGCGATGGCGCCGCTGCCGTCGTTCGTCTTCGATTTTCTGATCGGCATCTCGCTGTGCCTCGCGGCGCTGACCTTCCTGGTCGCGTTCTACGTCGAGAAGCCGACGGACTTCAGCGCGTTCCCGTCGCTGCTCCTGTTCGTCACGCTGTTCCGGCTCGCGCTCAACGTCGCGTCGACCCGGCTGATCTTGACCGGGCACGATCAGAACGCGGCCGGCGCGGTGATCGCCGCGTTCGGCCACTTCGTGATCCGCGGCAACTTCGTGGTCGGCGCCGTGATCTTTCTGATCCTGGTGATCGTCAACTTCGTCGTCATCACCAAGGGCGCCGAGCGGATCTCCGAGGTCTCGGCGCGCTTCACCCTCGACTCGATGCCCGGCAAGCAGATGGCGATCGACGCCGATCTCGGCGCGGGCCTGATCAACGAGAAGGACGCGCGCGAGCGGCGCAAGGCGGTCCAGCGCGAGGCCGACTTCCACGGCGCGATGGACGGCGCGTCGAAGTTCGTGCGCGGCGACGCGATCGCCGGGCTGATCGTCCTGGCGATCAACGTCATCGGCGGCATCATCATCGGCGTCGCGCAGAAGGGCCTGGGCATCGGCGAGGCGGCGCAGACCTACACGATCCTGTCGATCGGCGACGGCCTGGTCGCCCAGATCCCCGCGCTGCTGGTCTCGACCGGCTCGGCGCTGCTCACCACCCGCGGTGAGGACGCCGAGCTCGGCCGCGCGCTGTCGGGCCAGCTCCTAGGCCGCAAGCGCCCGATGCAGATCACCGGCGTGACCCTGGGCGTCATCGGGCTCCTGCCCGGGATGCCCCACCTCATGTTCCTCGGGCTGGGCGGCGTCGCGTTCTGGATGTCGAACCGCGCCAGCGAAACCACCGGCGATCCGGCGACCGCCGCCAAACCTGACGCTCCCGCCAGGGGCCGCCTGGCGGGACCGGCCGACGCTCCGAAACACGACGAGAAGGCCCACCGCGGTGAGCTCGAGGCCGCGATGCCCGTCGAGCTGCTCGCGCTCGAGGTCGGCCTCGACCTGCTCGGCATGGTCGACGCCGCGCGCGGCGGCGAGCTGCTCACCCGCGTCGCGTCGCTGCGCAAGCAACTTGCACTGGAGCTCGGCGTGATCGTCCCGCCGCTCCACATCCGCGATGACCTGCGCATGAAACCGGGCGGTTATCGCGTGCTGCTGTCGGGCGTCGTGCTCGCCGAGGCGGAGGTCCAGGCTCACCGCGTCCTCGCGATCGATCCGACCGGCACCGCGCTCAAGCACCTCGCGGGTGAGGCCACGACCGAGCCGACGTTCGGCCTGCCGGCCAAGTGGCTCCTGCCCACCGATCGGTCGCGGGCCGAGGCCGCCGGCGCGACCGTCGTCGATGCCGCGGCGGTGATCGCTACGCATCTCACCGAGCTGCTGCGGCGAAACGCGCACGAGCTGCTCGGCCGCCGCGAGGCACAGGAGTTGCTCGACATCGCCGGTAAGCACAACCCGAAGGTCATCGAAGAATTGATTCCTCACATGATGTCGATGGGTAGCGTGATGCAGGTGCTCCGCAATCTGCTGAAGGAGAGCGTCTCGATCCGCGATCTGCGGAGCATCCTCGAGACCCTCGCCGATCACGCGGCGACGATGAAGAACCCCGACGACCTGACCGAGCAGGTCCGCCAGCGGCTCGCCCGTCGGCTGACCCGCGCGCAGCTCTCGGGCGATGGCTCGCTGCGGCCGCTGGTGCTCGACCCGCGCGCCGAGGCGCTGCTGCGCGACGGCAGCGGCCGCCAGGCCCGCGCGATCAGCAAGCTGACCGAGGACATCGCCGCCCGCGCCCGCGACCTGGCGATGCGCGACGAGCCGCCGCTGCTCGTGGTCGCGCCCGACCTGCGCCGCGCCGTCGCCGGCATCGCCGCCCGCCACATCCCCGGGCTGTCCGTCATGAGCTACCGCGAGGTCGATCCGAGCGTCCCGTTTGTCACCCGCGGAGTCATCTCCGCGCAGGAGTCCGCATGAGGGTCATGAAGTTCGAAGGCGCCACGATGCGAGACGCGATCGCCAAGGTGAAGGCCGAGCTCGGCGACCACGCGGTGATCATCGCCAGCCGCCAGGTCCGCCGCGGCCTGCTCGGCTCGGCCGTCGAGATCTCGGCCGCGATCGACTCCGATGACGATCATGCGCCGCCGGCCACGCTGCATGGCCCGACCTCGGGCGGCCCGGTGCCGGCCGCGCAACGCGTCGACACCGGCGAGGAGGTCGAGAAGGCGCTCGCGCCGCTGCGCTCCGAGCTGCGGTCGCTGCGCGCGCTGGTCCGGACCTCGGGTGACGGCCGCGGCACCACCGAGCTGCGCACCGAGCTCGCCGCGCTCCGCCAGCTGGTCGAGCAGATGACCCGCGCGGGCGCCAAGCCGGCCGCGGCGCGCGGCGTCGTCGAGCAGCCGCTGACCCAGGCGAGCGCCGGCCACATCGTGATGCTGGTCGGCCCGACCGGCGCCGGCAAGACCACGACGATCGCCAAGATCGCGACCCGCGCTGCGCTGATCGAGGGCCGCAAGGTCGGGCTGATCACGCTCGACAACTACCGGGTCGGCGGCGTCGACCAGATCCGCACGTTCGCGGAGCTGATCGGCGTGCCGCTCGCGGTCGCCGAGGCGCCGAGCCAGCTCGGCCAGCTGATCGACCCCGGCCACGATCTGACCCTGATCGACACCGCCGGCAAGAGCCCGCGCGACAAGGCGTCGATCGAGGAGCTGGCACGCCACATGGAGGGTCTCGACATCGAGGTCCACCTCGTCGTCCCCGCCGGCTCGTCGGCCGCGCAGATCGACGAGCTGACCCGCCGCTACGCCGCGCTCGCGCCCAGCCGCCTGCTGTTCACCAAGATCGACGAGTGCGAGGCGGTCCCCGAGCTCGCGCTCGCGCCGCTGCGCACGCGCCTGCCGATCACCTGGATCACCACCGGCCAGCAGGTCCCCGAGGACATCGAGCAGCCCGGCGCCGCCCGCGTGCTCGAGCTCGCCCGGACCGGCCTGACGATCACCCCGCCGGTCGCCACGCCGGTCACCAAGCCGTCCGTCGCGCCGTCCACCCCGTACCGCAGCCGCCGGGCTGCCTAGGCAGCAAGCGATGCCCGATCAAGCAGCCACCCTGCGCGTCATCCGCGGCGACCGGCCGTCCCGGCCCACGCCGAGCCAGATCCCGCGCCGCGCGATCGCGGTCAGCGGCGGCAAGGGCGGCGTCGGCAAGAGCACGATCGCGCTCAACCTCGCGATCGCGTATTCGCAGCTCGGCGCTCGCACTCTGGTCGTCGACACCGACCTGGGCATGGCCGATCTCAACCTCCTGCTCGGCGTCGCCCCCGACAAGAGCATGCTCGACGCGCTCGGCGGGACCTCGCTCGACGACGTGCTGGTCCCCGCCCACGGCATCAGCCTCCTGCCCGCGCTCAACGGCAGCTACCTGCTGTCGACGATCGGCCCGACCGCGCAGCGCCGCGTGCTCGAGCTGGTCGCCTCGCTCGCCGAGCGGTTCGACACGCTGGTCGTCGACGTCGCCGCCGGCATCGGCCAGGCCCAGACCACGTTCGCCAGCGCGACCTCGGATGCGGTGGTCGTGGTCAACCCCGAGCCGCTGTCGATGGCCGACGCCTACGCCTGCCTCAAGACGCTATCGATCCAGCAGGGCGTCCGCCACGCCTACGTGCTGCCCAACCGCGTGACGTCGCGCGCCCAGGCCAACGAGGTCACCGCCCGGCTCGGCGCGCTGGTGTCGCGGTTCCTCGACCTCGAGATCACCGCGCTGCCGCCGGTCCCCGCCGACCCGTCGGTGACCGAGGCCGCCCAGTGCGGCGTGCCGCTGATGATCCACTCGCCCGACGCGCCCGCCGCGCGCGCGATCCGCCAGCTGACCCGCGTGCTGACCTCGCTCGCGCCGCAGACCGACTCGACGTGGTGGCGCGCCGCCCGCGCGCAAGGAGAGACGCGATGAAGGCCTATGCGATCCACGCCCGACGCCCCGCCGCAGAGCGCGATCGGCTGATCGCCGATCACATCGACATCGCGCGCCGGATCTCGACGCGGATGGCGCGCCGCTGCCCCGACTGGATCGCCCGCGAGGATCTGGTCGCCGCCGGCATGCTCGGGCTGACCGAGGCCGCCGAGCGCTACGACGCCAGCCGCAACGAGCCGTTCCTGGCGTTCGCCGAGAAGCGGATCCGCGGCGCGGTGTTCGACGAGCTGCGCCGCGGCGACATCATGCCGCGCCGCGCCCGGCAGATGGCGCGCAAGATCGGCCAGACCATCCAGGAGCTCGAGAAGGAGCTCGGGACCAGCCCGACCGACGAGCAGGTCGCCGCCCGGCTCGGCGTGCCGGTCGACGAGTACCGCAACGACCTCGAGCACCTCGTCCACGTCTCGGTCGGCGCGCTCGATCAGGACGACGACACCCAGGGCATGCTCGCCACCGATGACCACTCGCCCGAGGCCGACGCCGCGCGCCACCAGGCGATGGCGCGGGTCCGCACCGCGCTGCCCAAGCTCGACCAGCGCGACGTCCTGGTGCTCGGCCTCTACTACAACGAAGAGCTGACCTACCAGGAGATCGCCCAGGTCCTCGACGTCACCACGTCGCGGGTCTGCCAGCTGCACGGCCGCGCGATCTCGCGGCTGCGCGCCGAGATCGAGACCACGGCGAAGAAGAAGCCCGCCGCGACGGCCGCGGAGGCACGGGCATGAGCAACGGGATCTATGCGGCGACCGCCGGCGCCGTCGCGCAGTCGACCGCGCTCGACGCCACCGCCAACAACATCGCCAACGCGACCACCACCGGGTTCCACGGCGACCGCGTCACGTTCCGCGAGGCGCTCGCCAAGGCGCGCTCGCCCGACCTGGCCAGCGTCGGCGCCGGCACCACCCGGATCGACACCCAGTCGGGCGCGATGGCCGCGACCGGCAACCCGCTCGACGTCGCGCTCGAGGGCGACGGCTACATCGCGGTCCAGTCGCCGCAGGGCGAGCGCTACACCCGCGCCGGCAACTTCCAGCTCGACGACCAGCGCAACCTCGTCACCGCCGATGGCCTCAAGGTCCGCGGCCAGGGCGGCGCGCCGATCACGTTCCCGCCCGACGCCAGGGAGCTGTCGATCGGCACGGATGGCAGCGTCGTGGCCGATGGCCAGGAGCTGGGCAAGATCGAGCTCGCCCGGTTCGCGCCCGGCCAGATGAAGCGCGAGGGCGGCACGCTGTACTCGGCGACCGGCGCGCAGAGCAAGGGCGAGCTGCCCAAGCTGCATGCGGGCCTGCTCGAGTCGAGCAACGTCAACGTCGTGCGCGGCGTCGTCGATCTGGTCAAGGTCTCGCGCACCTACGAATCGCTGATGAAGATGATCCAGGGCTACCACGACGTCGAGAGCCGCGCCGCGCGCGAGCTCGGCGGCCCGAAGTAACGTTTCGACCGAAAGGCCCCGCCATGTTTCGCTCCCTCGCCACCACCGCTTCCGGTATGG
>DASWOO010000106.1:0-6679 GCA_036404335.1 Kofleriaceae bacterium | reverse complement strand
CTCGCCAAGGCCGACTTCACCGACGTGGTGTTCGAGTACGAACCGGTCGGCGCCGCGGCGCGCTACGCGGCCCGGCTCGATCGCGAGCAGCAGATCGTGGTCGCCGACTTCGGCGGCGGCACCACCGACTTCAGCGTCGTGCGCGTGCCGACCGGCACCGTGCTCGCGACCGGCGGCATCGGCGTGTCGGGCGACGCGTTCGACTCCCGGGTGATCGACGCGATCGTCGCGCCGGCGCTCGGCCGTGGCTCGCGCTACCGGGTCGACCAGATGGGCGGCGAGGCGCCGGTCCCGGCGTGGATCTACGGCAACCTGCGGCGCTGGCACTACCTGTCGTTCCTCAAGGAGGAATCGACGCTCAAGCTGCTCGATCGCGTGGTGCAAGGCGCGCTCGAGCCGGCGAAGATCGAGCGGCTGGTCCGGCTGATCGACGAGGACCTCGGGCTGGTGCTGCACCGCGCGGTCGAGGGCTCCAAGGTCCGGCTGTCGAGCAGCGAGCAGGACCGGGTCGCGCTGCAGACGATCGATCTCGATCTGCCGGTGACCCGGCCGGAGTTCGACCGCTGGATCGGCGACGATCTCACGGCGATCGACGCCGTGCTCGACGACGTCCTGGCGCGCGCCGGCGTCACCGCCGATCAGATCGACCGGGTGTTCGCGACCGGCGGCACGTCGCTGGTGCCGGCGGTGCGCCAGCGGCTGGCGGCGCGGTTCGGCGCCGACAAGCTGATCGGCGGCGAGGAGCTGACCTCGGTCGCGTGGGGCCTGGCGGCGCGCGCGCGCCAGGCGTTCGCCTAGGACCTGGGCGCCGCCGCCGGACGGTCGGATGGATGCTCGGCGAGGAACTTGTCGATCGCCTTGAAGAACCCGTCGGGGTCGTCGTACATCACGAAGTGATGGGTGTGCGGCAGCACGACCATCTCGTGGTGCGGGATGGTCTCGATCTGCGCGCGGATCCGGGTCTGGAACCCGCCGTCGGCCGCGATCACCAGCACCGGCGCGGTGATCTCCTGGACGTGCTCGGTGAGATCCGTGGCGATCATCTCGTAGATCGCGTCGCCGATCGACCGCGGGTCGGACTGGGCGACCGCGGGCAACACCGCCTCCATCTTCTTGGGCGCGCTGGTCATCGACATGAACGCGCCGCGCAGGTTGGCCTCGAGCTCCTCGTCGGTCGAGCGCTTCCACTTGTCGCGCAGGTCCTTGGCCTCGTCGAGATCGCCGGACAGCGCCGGACCGGCGTCGACGACGATCACCGGGCCGACCAGCTCGGGGTGGTACGACGCGATCCAGTAGGCGATGAACCCGCCCATGCTGTGGCCGACGATGATCGGATCGTGCAGCTTGTGCGACCGGATGTAGCGGGTCAGGTCGCGGCGGACCGCGGCGGACAGCGGCTCGTCGATCGCATCGACGCCGGCGAACCCGGCGAGGGTCAGGACGTGGCTCTCGTAGTCGTCGCCGAGGTGGGCGACGGTCTCGTCCCAAACCGCGCCGGGGCAGGCCAGGCCGGGGATGAAGATCACCGGCCGGCCGTGGCCCTTGACCTCGACCTTGAACGCCACCGGCTTGAAGTCGGGCGCGGCGGCGAACGGATCTTCGCCGGGACTGTCGTCGACCGGCACCGGCCGCTCGACCGGCTTGGCCGAGCCGCACGCGCCCCAGAGCACGGCGACGGTGAGCGCCAGCCCGAGGGCCGCGCCGCGCCACGAGGAGCGGGACACACGCATCACCGCACAGGCTAGAACATCGGCACGACTTGCGCGAGGTCCGCGCGCGCGCTGAACGTCGGCTTGCCGTGATCGATCGCGCAGCACTGCGCGGTGCGGAACTGCGGGAAGCCCGGCAGGCCGGTCAGAAACGCGCCGAGCGCCGAGATCAGCGGCTCGTGGCTGACGACCAGCACCGCCGCGCCGGCGTCGCGGATCGCGTGGGCGGCCACCCGCGGCTGGGCCGACGGCTCGAGGCAGCGCAGCGAGGTCACGACGCCGAGCTGGTCGAGGCCGGCGGCGAGCAGCTCGGCGGTCTGCACCGCGCGCGGCAGCGGCGAGGTCAAGATCGCGTCGGGCGCGACGCCTTGCTCGCGCAGCAGGCGGGCGAGGACGCGCGCGGCCTCGCGGCCCTGCGCCGACAGCCAGCGATCGCGGTCGCTGCCGGCCTGCTCCTCGGGGACGGCGTCGCCGTGGCGGACGAGGTAGATGCGCACGGCCGGAGCATACTTGGTCTCTCGGCGCCGGTCTGCGCCGGGAGGTCATCGCGGTGCGGTGACCGGGCCGCCGGCCGGCTCCTCGGGCGGCAGCTCGTCGCCGGGCGCGGCGCTGCCCGTGCCGGGCGTGGCTACCGGCGGCGCCTGCTTGCACAAGGGGGCGGCGGCGACCGACAGCACGTCGAGCGCGAGCCCGGCCTTGTCCTCGATCCGCATCGCCTCGCGGCCGGTCGCGGCGTCCCAGACCCGGATCGCGTTGTCGCCGTCCTCGTAGGCGAGCAGGCCCGGGCCGAGCCAGCGCGTGGCGAACCGGCTCTTCGCCGAGAGCAGGTGCTTGAACGTCGCGGTCCGGGTGTCGGCGACGTAGAGCGACGGCGCGGCGTCCTTGGCGCACGGATCGGCGGCGGTCGCGAACGCCAGGTGGTTGCCGTCGGGCGCGAGCGCGACCGAGGCCTGCGCGGCGGCGCCCGACTCGGGCACGGCGACCGGCTTGTCGTGGCCGGGCGCGGCGGCGTGGAGGCTGGGCGCGGCGGGCGGATCGCCGGCCCAGGCCGCGACCACGCCGTCCGGGATCCGGACAACCTGGCTGTCGTCGAGCGAGACCACGATGCGCGACGCCGGCAGCCCGGTCGCGACCTTGGTCAGCTTGCTCGTGGTCCGGTCGACCGAGGCCACCGCCGCCTCGCCGGTCGCCCACCGGCCGCTGGCCGGCGCGGTCGCGACCAGCAGCTGGTCGCCCGGGCCGTAGCCGAGCGAGACCTCGCGCGCCGCGGGCAGCGCGATCCGCTGGGTGACGGGCTTCCACGTCGTGGCGTCGAGCACCCAGGCCCACGGCCGGGCGATCAGCGCCGGCGCGTCGTCCGCCTTGCCGCCGCCGCCGCCGCCGCCGCTGCGATCGATCTTGTCGAAGCCGAGCACGGCGACCTCGGCGGCCGAGGCGCCGGTCGATCGCACGAAGCCGACGACCTGGTGATCGGTGTGGGTCAGCCGCAGGAACCGCCGCGACTCGCGATCGAACGCGTAGAGCTCGCCGCGGCTCGACGCCGGCTGCACGCCGGGCTCGCGCGGCCACGCGAAGTCCGAGCGCCGGCCGACCAGCCACAGCCCGCCGGCGACCTGCCGCGCGTACTCGCCGCCGATCTTGTCGGCGAGCGCCCGGACCGACGCGCCGTGCGGCGACGCCATGAACGCCCGGAGCTCCTCGTCGGCCAGGCCGGGCGCGTACTGGTAGTAGTCAGCGGCGAGCGCCGTCACCAGGTGCTCGACCGCGGCGGCGGGCTCGCCGGTCTGCGCCAGCGCGACCGCGAGCAGGCGGTGCGCGCCGAGGTGGCTCGCGTCCTTGGCGAGCGCGGCCTGGGCGGCGGTCACGACCTGCGGCCAGTCCTTCTTGCGGTACGCGTCGACCGCCTTGTCGTACGCCGCGCGGCCCTCGGCATACGGAAAGTTGAACCGCTTGATCTGATCGACGCCGAGCGTCGGCATCGCCAGCGGCACCGCGCCCGAGCTCGCGGCCGAGCCGACCGCGGCGCTGCCGGTCTCGCCCTGCTTCGCCGGCGCGCTCGGCTTGTTGCCGCAACCGAAAGTAGTCGCCCACACAGGCATCACGACCAGTGCCGAAATGAGGCAGCGCGACGCGATGGAACGTGCGGGTGTGACGCAGGGAATCGGTGGCATACGACTGGCGTTGGATCTAGCGCATGAGCGGGGCGAGATCGCTAGTAGATGTGATTTTGTGTGGCAGGATGCGCTCCATGAAGACCATGACTCTCTTGCTCGCCATCGTGGCGGCCGCCGGTTGCAGCCACGACAAGAAGAAAGTCGAGCAGCCCACCACCGACGTGAACAACAAGTCGGCCGGTGGGCCCGACAAGCCCGCGCCGGTCGTGACCAACGACGCGCAGGTCAGCCCGGGCCTCGCGGTGTCGGGCGACATCGCGCAGATGTGCGGCATCAAGCCGGCCGCGTCGACCAAGACCAGCCCGCAGTTCGATTACGACAAGGACGAGCTGACCCCCGAGGACCGCGCGGTGCTCGACCAGCTCGCGTCCTGCTTGACCCAGGGCGCGCTCAAGGGCAAGGCGATCGCGCTGATCGGCCGGGCCGACCCGCGCGGCACCGAGGAGTACAACCTCGGCCTGGGCTCGCGGCGCGCGGCGTCGGTCAGCACCTACCTCGGCCGGCTCGGCGTCGGTCAGCCGCAGCTCGCGGTGACCACGCGCGGCGCGCTCGAGGCGACCGGCTCCGACGAGGCGGGCTGGAAGCAGGATCGCCGCGTCGATATCCAGCTCAAGACCGATAGCAACTAGCGGCCGGGACGAGCCGAGCCCGGGCCGCGTGTTACGCTGCGCGTGATGGCGCTCGAGCACGTCGCGCAAGGACAGACCCGGTTCTTCACGCCGGGCGTCGCGCCCGACCCGCGGGGCATCCTGCTGGGCCGGTACTGCCTGATGACGTTCCCCACGCTCGAGGGCGCGGTGTCGTGGTTCCGGCTGTACTCGTCGGAGGCCGCGCTCGACGAGCTGCTCGCGCACCTGACGATCACCAAGTGCAAGACGGTGCTCGGCAGCCGCGAGATCGTCGTCCAGATCCCGGCGGTGTCGTCGTACGCCGCGGACCGCGCGGCGCGGCTGTGCCGGCTGGTCGGCGGCGCGATCTACACCGGCACCGCCAAGCACTTCGTCAAGTACCGCGACGATCGCTCGCCGTACGGCTACGACGCGATCGACATCGGCACGATGCCGGCGACCACCGACTTCATGGTCCACGGCGACGAGTTCGCCCAGGGCTACCTGCGCGAGGGCGACCTGCCGTTCCAGCGCCTGCTGTTCCGGCTGTCGATCCGCAAGCTGCCGGGCGGCAAGCAGCTCGACGCCGAGGACCGCAGCGAGCTGTACCTCGCGGTCGCGCGCGGCCTGGCCGACGGCATCATTCGCTATCTGTGGCGCAACCGGGTCGAGGCCCGGGCCGGGCTGTTCACGCCCGGCGCGTCGAGCGCGTTCGACGATCACTCGCGCGACCGCGGCTACATGCTGATCCGCGCGCGCGCGCTGCCCGAGCGGATCCTGGCGCTGTTCCTCGGCACGCCGGGCATCGACGTGTTCCGCCCGGCCGGCGCCAACGCCGCGGTCGCGGTCGGCTACCAGCACCCGATCGACCTGGCGTCGTGCGCGTCGGTGTTCCCGCCCGACGCGTTCCACGTGTTCTGGCCCGGCGATCGGGTCGACGTGCTGCCCGGGCCGATCGAGCTCAGCGACATCGCCGATCTGACCCGCATCGACCTCGAGCTCGAGCGCCCGGGTGATCCCCAGCCGCACCGGGGCGATCCGGTGGCGGCGATCGGCGTCGAGCTCAAGCTCGCGGCGGCGATGGGCCCGCCGCGCCGGGTCGTCGCGACGCTGATCTCGCTGGCGCACGCCTCGCGGCTCAAGCGGATCCTGTTCGCGCTGCCGCCGGTGTCGCTGCGCGGCCACCGGGTCGCGGTCAGCGAGCGCGGCATCCTGGTGATCGGCTCGGAGAACCTCGACGTGATCCCGCTCGGCCAGCTGCTGTGCGAGCTGACGCCCGGCCTGCTCGTGCCGCTCGGCATGGACATCGTGCCGCGGGTGTCGCCGGACGTCCTGGCCCGCGCGCTCGGCCACACCGCCGGCGTGGTCACCGTGTTCACCAGCGACAACCGGCCGTTCCAGGTCAGCGAGGGCTCGTTCGCCACGCTCGAGCGCCGGTCGCTGGCCAAGCTCGAGGTCCAGCCCGCCGCGGTCGACGACTACAGCGCCGAGCCGTCGGCCGAGGCCCAGGTCGTCAACGATGCGGTCGGCCGGTTCGCGCTGTGGGGCTTCCCCGACACGCCCGACAAGCTCCTGCCCGCGGGCAAGACCAAGGCCTAAGCGGACATGGCGCGCCCGCACGTCCGCGAGTTCCTGGCCCGGTTCGTCAAGCCGCTGGTCGCGGGCGGCGAGGTCCACATCGGCCCGCCGATCCCGAGCGACGACGTCGCGCGCTGGGAGCAGGAGCTGGGCGACGCCAGCGTCGAGCTGGTCGAGGTCGACGAGGCGCGCCAGGCGGTGATCTCGACGGTGGTGTGCCGGCCGCCGGCGTTCGTGCTCGAGGGCGAGGACCTGGCGCTCGCCGCCGGGCTGCACAACGCGCTGTTCCTCGTGCACCCGCGCGCCGAGGCGTGGTCGGTCGGGGATCGCACGCGGCGCCGCATCATCGACACCGCGCTGGTCCAGGTCAGCCAGCCGCTGACCCACAACCGGACGCGGGTGATGGCGCGCCACGCCCTGCTCCACAACCTGTTCCACCTGACCCGCAGCGACGTCACGGTGTCGTGGTGGACCGGCCACGCGCGGTTCCAGGGCCAGCGGCCGCCGGCGCGGTTGACCGCGTGGCGCGGCATGCGCCGGGTCCGCGAGGACGTGACCACGGTCGACTTCGAGGAGCTGCTCGCGGTGCCCGACACCGCGCCGGTGGTGG
>DASWOO010000105.1:0-4730 GCA_036404335.1 Kofleriaceae bacterium | reverse complement strand
CAGGGTATCGCCGTGGAACGGCGGCTTGCCAACCACCAGCTGGTAGAGCACGACGCCGAGCGACCAGACGTCGGCGCGGTGGTCGACGTTGCGCGTCGACTCCATCTGCTCGGGCGCCATGTACGCCGGCGAGCCCATGATGTCGCCGGTCTTGGTCGACAGTCCCTCGACGGAGATCTTCGAAATCCCGAAGTCGAGGACCTTGACGCTGAACCCGCCGTCGTTGCGCTTGTGCAGGAACAGGTTATCGGGCTTGAGGTCGCGGTGGATGATGCCGTGGGCGTGGGCCTCGGCGAGGCCCTCGATGCCCTGCAGGATGTAATCGACCGCCTCGGCGACGCGCAGCGGCCCGCGCTTGCGCAGGATCGCGCCGAGGTTGTCGCCCTGCAGGTACTCCATCACGATGTACGGCGCGCCCGAGTCGAACCGGCCGACGTCGCTGACCCGGCAGACGTGCTCGCTGTTGAGCCGGCCGGCGGCGCGCGCCTCGCGCAGGAACCGCATCGCCGACTCCGACGACTCGGCCGAGCTCGGCAGCATGAACTTCAGCGCGACGCGCTGATCGATCTCGAGGTGCGTGGCGGCGACGACCATGCCCATGCCGCCGATGCCGAGGATCTTGTCGACCCGATACTTGCCGGCGAGCACGTCGCCGACCTGCGCGAGCCCTCTCATAGGTTCGGGATCCTCATGCCCGTCGCAATGATATCACCAAGGTGCAGGTTTGTAGTCCTTCAGAAACAGCCCCCAGAGGTGCGTGCCGGTCAGCACCCCATCGAACACGGGATCGACAATCCGCGCGGCGCCATCCACGATGTCCAGGGGCGGGTGGAATCCATGAATCTGCGTCTTTCGGGCCGCGTGATGGGCCGGGTCCTCATCGGTGACCCAGCCGGTATCGACGCTGTTCATGTGGATTCCGTCACGCACGTAGTCGATGGCCGAGGTCCGCGTCATCATGTTGAGCGCGGCCTTGGCCATGTTCGTGTGGGGGTGCTTGTCGGTCTTCCAGCGCCGATAAAATTGGCCTTCCATCGCCGAGACGTTGACGACGTGCGCGTCGTCGGTCGGCACCGCCGCGAGCAGCGGCCGGAGCCGGGCGTTGAGCACGAACGGCGCGACCGCGTTGACCAGGTGGACCTCGAGCAGCTCGGCGGTCGGGACCTCGGCGAGCGTCATCCGCCAGCTGTTGAAGTCGCGCAGGTCGACCTGCTGCAGGTCGGCGTCGAGCTGGTTCTCGGGGTAGAGGTGCCCGCCGCGCTCGAGATCCTCGGCGAGCAGCGGCACCTGCGACAGCACCGCCGACTTCCACAGGCCGGCGCTCCGGAGGTCGTCGCTCCCGCCGCGGACCGTGAGCGCGGCTTCATCCGGAGATTTGCCTAGCGATCGCTGGTCGCCGAGCAGGGCCCGGTTGCGCTCCAGCATCGTGCGCTCGGCGGCCGGCAGCTGGGCGTAGCTCTCGAGCTCGCCGGTGATGACGTGATCGTACCAGCCGGCCGGCCGGCGCACGGTCTGGCAGGCGTTGTTGATCAGCGCGTCGAGCCGCGGCAGCGTCGCCAGCAGGTGCTGGCACAGGTGCTCGACGCTCGGCGTGTGCCGGAGATCGATGCCGTAGACGTGCAGCCGGCTGGTCCAGTCGGCGGCGTCGGCCTCACGCGCGAACCGGCGCGCTGCGTCGCGCGGGAACCGGGTGGCGACGATGACCTCGGCGCCCGCGCGCAGCAGCTTGATCGCGGCCTGGTAGCCGATCTTGACCCGCGCGCCGGTGACCAGCGCGATCCGGCCGCGCAGATCCGCGGTCTGCTCGCGCTTGGCGAAGTTGAGCTCGGCGCACGGCACGCACATCTGATCGTAGAAGTGGTGGAGCTCGTGGAACTCGGTCTTGCAGACGTAGCAGAACCGGGCGGTCTGGACGCGGGATCCGGAGCGCGGCGCGTCGGCCTCGGCGCCATCGTCCCCGAGCGCCTCCGCGGGCGCGTCCCCGAGCGCCTCCGCGGACCCATCGGCCTCTCTTCGCGCCTCCGCCGCCGCCCACGCGTCGGGCTCGGCCTCGTCGCGCACCGGCGCGTCGAGCTGCATCGCCGGCCGGGGCAGCGGCGTGCGAAACACCGTCTCCTTACGCAGCGCGCGGATGCCCGTCTGGTCGAGCACCGCGCGATCGGACTCGCGCCGGGCGGCCACCCGCTGGCGCGCCAGCACCTTGCCCAGCTGCTTGCGGCTGTAGCGGTCGGGGCGCGACAGCTGGCCCGCGGCCGTCACCAGCCGGATGCGCAGCGGCTCGTCGAGCTCGGCCAGCGCGCGCAGATCGCCGCCAAAGCGCTCGAGCACCTCGATCGCCGCCACGATGCTTTGCAGATCGCCATCACTGGCAAGCCTTCCCGGCTTGGAATCTTCCACGGCGGCGTATATTGACCCGCCGCATGATCATCGCCAAGCGCCTCAAGGGTAAAGCCATCGCGACCTGGCTCGGGCCGACCGGTGAGGCCGCACGTCGCGCGCTGACCCGGGCTCGCCAGAGCCTCACCAAGCTCCCCGATCGCCTCGATTTCTACGTCGATATCTCAGATCCGATGAGCTACCTCACCGCCCAGGCGGTCGCGCGCCTGGTCGCGGCCTACCCGGTCGAGCTCGGGGTCCACGTCGTGACGCCGCCCGCCTCGGACGTCGATCCCGCGCCGACCCTGCGGCCCAAGCACGCCGTGCGCGACGCCCGCGAGCTCGCCGAGTACTGGGACCTGGAGTTTCCGTCGCAGAAGGAGGCCGACAGCGGCGCGGTCCGCGACGTCGGCAGCTCGCTGATCCGCGAGCGGACCGGCGCCGAGCAGCTGACCGCGGTCCGCGAGCTGATCGGCGCGATGTGGGCCGGCGATCGCAAGGTCCTCGGCAAGCTGATGCTCAAGCACGGCACCGACAGCTCGACGTCGATCCCGCCGGTGCTCAACTCGGCCTACGCCGAGCTGCGCAAGGCCGGCCACTACCAGGGCGCGATGCTGCATTACCAGGGCGTGTGGTACTGGGGCATCGATCGGCTGCCGTATCTCGAGGCGGTGCTCGGCGCCCAGCATGGCGCCCGGCCGCCGGTCGTCACCGCGCGGCCCGAGGCGGAGCGCGGCCCGCTCGCGCTGTCGGACAAGCCGCTGACCTGCGAGCTGTGGTTCTCGTACCGCTCGCCGTACAGCTACCTGGCGCTCGAGCAGATCGAGGCCGTGCTCGCGCCGTACGGGGTGCCGCTCGTGCTCAAGCCGGTGGCGCCGATGGTCGCGCGCGGCCTGCCGCTGCCGCCGGTCAAGCGGGCGTACATCGTGCACGACGCCAAGCGCGAGGCCGATCGCCTCGGCGTGCCGTTCGGCGAGATCTGTGACCCGCTGGGCAAGGGCATCGATCATTGCCTGGCGATCGCGCACTGGGCGGCCAAGCGCGGCCCCGCCGACGTGATGGCGTTCTCGCGCTCGGCGATGCGCGGCATCTGGTCGGAGGCGCTCGACGTCGCCGAGTACGTCGATCTGCGGCAGATCGTCGAGCGCGCCGGGCTACCGTGGGCCGAGGCCCAGGCGGCGCTCGGCGATCCCGAGGCCGCGAAGGCCGCCGCGACGAACGCCGGCGAGCTCGCCGTGTTCAACCTGTGGGGCGTGCCGTCGTTCCGCTGCGGCGACTTCCTCGGCTGGGGCCAGGATCGGCTGCCGCTGCTCGCCGACCGGCTGCGGCGCCACGCGTTGCTGCCTGTGAAGCCGGCTTCGTAGCATCGCGCTGCGTGCTATGCCTGGGCGTATGGCCGAACCGCACGAGCCGCGAGGTCTGGTCCAGCTGCCCGGCGCGGGCGTCCCCGCGGATCACGGCCTCGCCAGCCTCGGGCTGGTGATGCAGCTCACCGGGCGGACCACGGCGGCGCTCGCGATCCTGGTCGCGGTGGCGTGCCTGGCCTGGGCGCGCGACCTGCCCCACGTCACCTGGCTGCTCGTGATCTGCGTCGCGTCGATCGGCCGGTCGCTGCTCCACGGCGCGGCCGGCCGCGAGCTGATCTACCCGCGGGCGACGAGCGCCGAGCCCGATCCGCTCGCCGCGATCCGGCTGTACGTGCTCGCCGGCATCGCCCACGCGATCCTGAGCGGCGCGATGGCGCCCGAGCTCGGCGCGGCGCACGACACCGCGGTCGGCCTCGCGCTCGCGCTCGCGGTGTGGCCGCTGATCCTGACCGTCGTGCTGCACTACCTGCGCGCGCACCGCCTCCACCTGGCGGTGCCGCTCGGCGAGGATCGCGGCCTCGAGGGCGCGTCGGTGCTGATGCTGGTGTTCGGCGCGCTCGGCGCGGTGCTGGCGATCTCGCTGCTGTTCGTGATCGGCAGCCTGCGCGCCACGGGCACCGACCGCGGCTGGTCGATGCTGCTCGGCTGGGTGTTCGCGCTGCTCGCGATCCGCGCGCCGATGCAGCTGCGCGCCGGGCTCGCAGGCCTGACGGCGGGCGCCACCGGCTGGTACCAGCCGTTCGAGCATTTCGGCGAGGCCACCGCGCGCTACACCCGGTTCGGCGTGCTCAGCGCGATCGGCGTCGGCGTCGTGCTGCTCGGCTTCCTGCCGCTGCACTACGATCAGGCGACGGCGCTCGGCGCGATCGCGGTCACCTGGATGCTGCTGGCGTGGCCGCGCACCCTGCGCCGGTTCCTGGGCGATCGCCGGCTGACCGGCATCATCGAGGGCGGCCGGGTCGAGCATCGTCGGGCGCCCGACGCCGG
>DASWOO010000104.1:0-3254 GCA_036404335.1 Kofleriaceae bacterium | reverse complement strand
GACCGGGCCCTGGGTGACCGGCGCGTTGCACGTCTTGGTGTTGGCCAGCGCGTTGGCGTAGCGCAGGTCCATCGTGCCCTGGCCGCCGCCGCCCGGCCGGTGGCAGTGCGCGCAGTTGGCGTGCAGGTAGCTGCGCGAGCGGTCCTCGACCGAGCCGTCGGCGCCGGTCGGCTTGACCAGCTTGGGCAGCGTGGACGGGTCCGCCGCGAGCGGCGTGGTGAATACGCCGATGTGATCGAGCGTGGCGAGCTGGTTACTCTGGCGGTTGGTCGAGGTGTAGACCTCGTCGCTGTTGAGCTGCGCGACCTCGAGGCCGATCGTGCCGCCGGCCGCCTGCGAGTGGCACTGCAGGCACTGGCTGCGGCTCGGGTAGCTCCAGGTCCGGCCCGCGGCGATCTGCTTGGTCTTGGCGCCGGTCAGGAGCGTCGCGTCCTTGCCGTCGGCGTCCCACTCGTAGGTGTAGCCGGCCCAGCCGCCGTCGGCGTGGCGCATGAACAGCCGGGTCTCGATCGGCACGCCGCCGACCGCGAACTCCTTCACCGCCACCGAGCCGATCGGCAGGTCGAAGTCGTTGTCGGCGGTGATCGTGATCGTCTTGCCGTCGGGCAGGCCGAGCCAGCGGCCCTTGTCGGCGCCGTCGGCCCACAGCGGCGAGGCCACGGTGTACGGGATGAGGCCGGCCGCCGGCTTGGTCGCGTCGGTCGGGTCGACGCAGCCGGTCTGCGATAGCTTGGTCGGGAACGTGTCGGGCGTGGTCGTGCCCGACGGCACCAGCTTGGCGAGCGTGCCGTCGATGCCGACGAGGTAGACCTCGCCGTTGTGATCCTGGGCGAACCCGGACAGGTACTGCACGGCGCCCGCGAGCAACAGCTTGGGCGTCGGCTTGTTGTTGACGTCGTAGGTCAGCGCCCAGACGTTGCCGGTGACCTCGTCACCATAGATGTACAGGCCGGCGAGCCCCGGGTTGAGCGTGCCGTGATAGACGAAGCCGCCGATGATCGCCTGGGCCTCGGTCCGGTTGTGCTCGACCACCGGATCGATCATGCCGGGCGTGTTGCACAGCTCCGTCGTGCTGCCGCGCTTGTGGAAGCCCTCGCAGACGTTCCAGCCGTAGTTGCCGCCCTTGGTGACGTGGTCGATCTCCTCCCACGTGTTCTGGCCGACGTCGCCGACCCAGAGATCGCCGCTGTCGCGGTCGAAGCTCCAGCGGAACGGGTTTCTGTGCCCCCACGACCAGATCTCGGGCTTGAACGCGGCGTCGCCGACGAACGGGTTGTCCGCCGGGACCTTGTACGTGCCCGCGCCCGAGTTGATGTCGAGCCGCAGCATCTTGCCGAGGAAGCTGCCCTTGTTCTGGCCGTTCTTGCAGGTGTCGTCGCCGTTGCCGCCGTCGCCGAACCCGGCGTAGAGGTAGCCGTCGGGGCCGAACGCGATCGTGCCGCCCTTGTGGTTGGTGTAGGGCTGGCCGATCTTGAAGATCTCGTCGGCGGTCGGGGTCAGCGCGGCCGGGGTGCCGTGGTAGCGCGCGATCACCGAGGTCATGTTGGCGTCCATGTTCTCGGCGCAGACGATCGCCGGATCGCCGGCGGCCTTGGCGCGGGTATACGAGATGTAGACCTCGTTCTTGGTCGGCCACTGCGGGTGGAACGCGAAGCTGAGCAGGCCGCCTTCGCCTTCGCCGTCGGTGGTCAGGCTGACCCAGTCCTTGATGTCGGCGTCGGTCTTGGTCGTCTTGGAGATGATCCGGATCCGCGCGACCTGGTGCTGGCCGTCGGGGCCGCCGGCGCCGCGCTCGGCGACGTACCAGGTGTCGGGGTCGTTCGGCGCCTGGGTCATGAAGATCGGCTGATTGAAGTGCAGATCCGGCCACGGCCGCTCGAGCTTGACGCCGGTGTCGAGCACCGGGCGCGGCTTGGCCAGGCACGTCGTGTTCGACGGCCGGGTGTCGAGGCCGAACGGCGACGGGATGCCGCCGGCGTCGGCGCTCCCGGCGCCCGCGTCGTCGCTGCCGCTGCCGTCGCCGCCGTCGGGGTTATTGCTGTTGTGCTTGTCGCCGCCACACGCGGCCAGCGCGGTGAGCGCGGCCACGGACCACAAGATAGTTCGCATTGCGCGAACGATAACCCGCCGGGCCTCGTCGATCGGAGCAATCAACGATCGCGGCTGCTCACAGCCGCGAGCCGTGCGCAGGCGCGCGCCAACGATGTGGGTGGCGAAGCTACTTGAGCGAGCCGCGCGCGCGGGTGCTGGCGTCGGCGCCGGCCCGGGCGAACGCGTACCACGGCGCGGCATCGGTGACCGGCGGCGGCGGGCTCGGGTGCCCCGGAGAGACCACCTGGTATGGGAATGATCCCCGACCGCAGCGTGCCGCCGATGCTCGACGAGGCGGCGGGGGTCCGGCACCTGATGGTGTTTCGCTAGCCCGGGGGCTACGCTCGCCGGGTGATGCGCGAACGAGGCCTCGAATTCAAGGTCGGGCTGCTGATGGCCGGGGCGGCCGCGATCCTGGTCGTGCTGATCTTCGTGCTCGGCAACTTCTCGCTGCGCTCGGGCTTCGAGCTCCGCATCGACTACGACTACATCGGCAGCCTGGCCGCCGGCGCGCCGGTCAAGCTGTCGGGGATCAAGGTCGGCAAGGTCGAGTCCGTCGAGCTGTTCGGCGGCCGGATCGATCCGGCGGTGAAGGGCCGCGTCCAGGTCCGGGTCACCGCGTGGATCGAGGACCGGGTCGCCGACGCGATCCGCGGTGACGCCGAGTTCTTCATCAACACCGCCGGCGTGCTCGGCGAGCAGTACCTCGAGATCGTGCCCGGCAAGGACTGGGATCACCCGCCGCTCCCACCCGGCGCGATCGTCCACGATCCGCACTTCGTCCACGACCCGCCGCGCACCGATCTGGTCGTCGCCCGGCTGTACGAGGTGCTCGACGGCGTGTCGGGCGTGCTGCGCGATGACAAGGATGCGATCAAGCACCTGCTCGCCAACGGCGCGAGCGCGGCCGCCGAGCTCGACCGGCTGCTGGTCGACAACCGCGACGAGCTCGGCGGGCTGATCCGCGGCGCGTCGGGCCTCACCCGGCGGGCGACGATCACGCTCGAAAAGCTCAACGCCGGGCTCGGCGATGGCAGGCCGGTCGCCAGCCTGCTCGCCAGCGCCGACGGCGCGCTCGCCAGCGCGCGGAGCTCGCTGCAGACCCTGACCCCGCCGGCGGCGTCGCTCCTGACCGACGCCAACCGGGTCACGACGCTGGTCGG
>DASWOO010000103.1:0-5451 GCA_036404335.1 Kofleriaceae bacterium | reverse complement strand
TCGCCTCGAGCGGGGCAAGCCCCTCGTCGCGCTCGGCGGCGATCGCGAAGTCGATCATCATGATCGCGTTCTTCTTGACGATGCCGATCAGCAGCACGATGCCGATCAGCGAGATCACGTCGAACGGCTTGCCGGTGACCTCGAGCGCGAGGATCGCGCCGACCCCGGCCGACGGCAGGGTCGACAGGACCGTGATCGGGTGGATGTAGCTCTCGTACAGCACGCCGAGCACGATGTAGACCGTGATCAGCGCGGCGAGGATCAGGATCGGCTCCGACGACAGCGACTCGCGGAACACCGCGGCGGCGCCCTGGAACTGGGCGCGCATCGCCGGCGGCGGGTTGATCTTGGCCCACGCGCCGTCGATCGCCTTGGTCGCGTCGCCGAGCGACACGTCGGCCGCGGTGTTGAACGACAGGGTCACCGACGGGAACTGGCCCTGGTGGTCGATCGCCAGCGTGGTCGACCGGGTCTCGAGGTGCGAGAACGCCGACAGCGGGACCGCGGTGCCGCTCGACGCGCGGACGTAGATCCGGTCGAGCGAGTCGGTGTTCTCGCGATCCTCGGGCCGCAGCTCGAGGATGATCCGGTACTGGTTGAGCTGGGTGAACGTGGTCGACACGATGCGCTGGCCGAACGCATCGTACAGCGTGTCGTCGAGCGCCTGGGCGGTGATGCCGAGCCGCGACGCGCTGTCGCGATCGACCGCGAGGTGCAGCTCGAGCCCCGAGGTCTGCTGGTCCGACGCGACGTCGCGCAGCTCGGGCAGCTGGTTCATCGCGTCGAGCAGCTTGCCTGACCACTGCGCGAGCTCGACCGGATCGGGATCCTCGATCGTGTACTGGAACTGGGTGCGCGACACCCGGGCGTCGACCGTCAGGTCCTGGACCGGCTGGAGGTAGACCGCGATGCCCTGGACATCGGCCAGCCGGCGCTGCAGCCGCTTGATGACCTCTTCCACGTCGGAGTCGCGGTCGCCGCGCGCGACTAGCGCGATCGACAGCCGGCCGCTGTTCTGCGTCGGGTTGGTGCCGTCGGTGCCGATGAACGACGAGATCGTCGCGACGTCCGTATCGCCGAGCAGCGCGTCCGCCGCGCGCTGCTGGAGCTCGAGCATCTTGGCGAACGACACGTCGGCCGCGGCCTCGGTGACGCCGACGATCATGCCGGTGTCCTCGACCGGGAAGAACCCCTTGGGCACGTGCAGCGCGAGCAGCACGGTCACCGCCAGGGTCGCGATCGTGACCAGCAGCGTGGTCTTCTGGTGGCGGAGCACGACCTTGAGCGTCCGGTCGTAGAACCGGCTGATCCCGGAGAACCCGCGCTCGAAGCCGCGGGCGAGGAACCCCGGCTTCTGCTGCGAGTGGTCCTTCAGGATCCACGCGCACATCATCGCGGTCAGGGTCAGCGACAGGACCGCCGAGATCACGATCGCGATCGCGAGCGTGACCGCGAACTCGTTGAACAACCGGCCGACCAGGCCGCCCATGAACAACAGCGGGATCAGCACGGCGACCAGCGACACGGTCAGCGACACGATCGTGAAGCCGATCTGCTTGGCGCCCTTGATCGCCGCGTCGAACGGCTTGTCGCCGTGCTCGATGAACCGCGACACGTTCTCGACCATCACGATCGCGTCGTCGACCACGAACCCGGTCGAGATCGTCAGCGCCATCAGCGACAGGTTGTCGAGCGAGAACCCCCACAGCTTCATCACGCCGAACGTACCGATCAGCGACAGCGGCACCGCGACGCCGGGGATGATCGTCGCGCGGATGCTGCCGAGGAACAGGTAGATCACGCCGACGACCAGCGCGATCGTCAGCACCAGCGTGAACTGGACGTCGTGGACCGAGGCGCGCACGGTCTCGGTCCGGTCGGCGAGGACCTCGACGTCGATCGCCTGCGGCATCGACGCGCGCAGCTGCGGCAGCAGCTTCTTGATGTTGTCGGTGACCTCGATGATGTTGGCGCCGGGCTGGCGCTGGACGTTGACGATGATCGCGCGCTTGGCGCGGCCGGCGGGCTGGGTGCTCTGGGGCCGGGCGTCCTTGTCCTTGTCCTTCGCCTTGGCCTTGCCGCTGTCCTTGAGCCGGACGTCGCCCTCGCCGACCCCGGACCAGCCGGCGAGCTGCGAGTTCTCGACGCCGTCGATCACGTTGGCGACGTCGCGCAGCCGGACCGGCGAGCCGCTCTTGTAGGCGATGATCAGCGGCTGGAAGCTGGCGGCGTTGGCGAGCTGATCGTTGGTCGCCAGCGCCCAGTCCTGGCGCTCGCCGTCGAGGTTGCCCTTGGGCTGGTTGACGTTGGCCGCGGCGATCGCGTTGCGCACGTCCTCGATGGTCAGGCCCGAGCCGGCGAGCGCGAGCGAGTCGACCTGGACGCGCACGGCCGGCTTCTGGCCGCCGCCGATCGTCACCAGGCCGACGCCCGACACCTGGGAGATCTTCTGCGCGAGCACCGAGTCGGCGAAGTCATCGACCTCGGCGAGCGGCAGGGTGTCCGACGACACCGACAGGGTGAGGATCGGCTGGTCGGCGGGGTTGCTCTTCGAGTAGGTCGGCGGCGCGGGCAAGGTCTTGGGCAGGAGGTTCGATGCCGCGTTGATCGCGGCCTGCACGTCCTGCTGCGCGGCGTCGATGTCGCGATCGAGCGTGAACTGCAGCGTGATCTGCGAGCTGCCGAAGCTCGACACCGAGGTCATCTGCGCCAGCGACGGGACCTGGCCGAACTGGCGCTCGAGCGGCGTGGTCACCGCCGACGCCATCGTGTCGGCCGACGCGCCCGGCAGCTGGGTCGACACCACGATCGTCGGGTAATCGACCTGCGGCAGCGCCGCGACCGGCAGCGTGGTGTATCCGACCAGGCCGGCGAGCAGCAGGCCGAACATCAGCAGCGTGGTCGCGACCGGCCGCCGGATGAAGGGCTCGGAGATGCTCACTTGGCCGCGGGTTGATTCGACGCGGTCGGCCCCGTCGCCGTGTCGCGTGAACGGGGCGCGGCGCTGCCGCCGCTGGGGCCGGGACCGCTGCCGCTGCCGGCGCCATTGCCGGGCCCGGCGCCGCTACCGTCGGCGCGGCCGCCGCCGGGCCGGCCGTGGCCCTTGCCGCCGTTGCCGTGGCTCGCCGCGTCGGCCGACGCCGAGCCGGCGCTGCCCTGACCGGCCTGCGGCGCCGCGGGCTCGACCTTGCCGCCGGGCCGGACCTGGTTCTGGCCCTCGATGATCACGCGCTCGCCGCCGGCGAGGCCCTTGCTGATGATCGACTGCTCACCGGTGGTCAGCGCGACGGTGACCGGCTTCATCTGCGCGGTCTTGTCCTCGCCGACGGCGTAGACGTACGTGCCCTGCGGACCGCGCTGGACCGCGACCGTCGGGATCACGATCGCGTCCTTGCGGGTCTCGACCAGCATCCGCGCCTTGACGAACGCGTTGGGCCACATCAGGCGGTCGGGGTTGGGCACCACGGCCTTGAGCCGCAGGGTCGCCGTGGTCTGGTTGATCTGGTTATCGAGCACCGCGAGCTTGCCGGTCGCCAGCTTGCTGGCGCCGTCGCGGCTCATGATCTCGACCGGGACCTCGCCCTTGGCGAGCGCGGCGGCGACCGCGGCGAGCTCGTCCTGCGGCACGGTGAAGAACACCGCGGCCGGGTCGATCTGGGTGACGACGACCAGGCCGGTCGTGTCGGTCTGGTGGATCAGGTTGCCGGCGTCGACCTGGCGCACGCCGGTGATGCCGTCGATCGGCGACTTGACCTGCGCGTAGTCGAGCTGGAGCAGCGCGTTCTCGATCGTGGCCTGGTCGACCATGACCGTGCCCTGGTACTGGCCCACCGCGCCGGAGACCTCCTCGACCTGCTGGCTGGCGACCAGGTTCTGCGCGAGCAGCCCCTGGTAGCGCTTGAGGTTGGCCTGGTTGGTGACGAGCTGCGCCTTGTCGCGCGCGAGCGCGCCCTGGGCCTGGTGCAGCGTGACCATGAACGGCCGCGCGTCGATCTGCATCAGCACGTCGCCGCGCTTGACCAGCTGGCCCTCGGTGAACAGCACCTTTTCGATCTTGCCGTCGACCTGCGGCCGCACCGTGACCTGCTGGAGCGCGGCGACGGTGCCCAGGCCCTCGAGCCAGATCGGCATGTCCTTCTTCTCGGCCTGCGCGACCTGGACGGTCACGACCCGACCCTCGCCGCTGCCCGATCCCGAGCCCTGCCCGGCCTTGCCCCCCGCGCCGGCGTCCGCGTCCTTGTGCGAGCAACCGCCCAGACATGCAAGCCCGACCACGACCAGCGAAGCCGCCAGGGCTCCACCGCTCGGCCGGCCACATCTCGGCCTGAAAAAACGCGGCGCTGTCGCGGCGGTGGAAGGCATGGTGCGTTGCTTCCGAGGTAGCACGCTCCGGACCACGAAATCTCGACCGACCGATGAAGCATTGTGAACGCTGCCCACGACGGAGCTTCGGCGAGAAATTCGGCGCGACAGTCGGCGTCGCACGTGCCTCACCGCACGCTGCGTGCGCGCTTCATGGGGACTTCATGTAGACCGAGCACCGGCGCACGCCCGGCGTCCACCCGGCCTCGAAAACTGAAACGACGCAACCGGCGCGGCGCGCGTCCGATACGCGGCCCGGTCACCCCTCCTCGGTGACGACAAGGAGCGCTCGATGCGGACTCGGTACATGCGCGGTTGGCTGGCGGCGGCGGTGGTCTCGATGGCGGCGTGCTCGACGGTGGCCCATCCGGGGGCGGCGGTCGGTGACGACGATGACGGGGGCGATGGGGGCGGGGGCGGCGGTGACGGGGACGGCGGGGGCGGCGGGGGCAGCGCAGTGGTCGGCGGCTGGCACGCGATGCCGCTCGTCGACGACACCGCCGGCGACCGGGTCGTGCACCACCGGGGCAGCGACCGGGTGACCGGCATCGTGTTCGCGTCGGCCGACCGGGGCTGGGTGGTGACCCAGGGCGCCAACCCCGGCGAGGACAGCGGCGGCGCGGTGTTCCACGCCGACGCCACCGGGATCACCTCGGTCGCGTTCAGCGGCGACGGCACGGGCATCCGGCTGCTCGGCTCGATCCAGTTCACCGGCCTCCAGCCGACGCCGGCCGGCTACGTCGCGATGGCCTACGCCAGCGACGTCGTCCAGAGCACCGACGGCGGCCGGACCTTCGCGATCGACACCAACGGCCCGCCGGACTCGGCCGGCATCGAGCGCGCGCTCGGCTACCAGGTGACCGACACCGGCACGACGATGGTACTCGACTCCGGCAAGGTCTCGACGCTCGACCGGGCGCCCGGCCACGCGGCGCTGCTCACGGACGTGTGGGCACCGAACGCGAGCCCGTCGATCCCGGCCGAGCTCGATCCCCGCTGGTGTCAGGACGGCCCGTTCGCCGCCGCCCAGCCGACCACGCGCTACAACGTCCACATCAGCGGCGACCGGCGATTCATCGCCTACACCTC
>DASWOO010000102.1:0-3709 GCA_036404335.1 Kofleriaceae bacterium | reverse complement strand
CGGGTGGCTCGGCCGCGGCTCCGGCTGGCACGGACCCGGCCGCGGCTCCGGCTGGCTCGGCCGCCGCTCCGGCCGCTGGCTCGGACGCGAAGCCGGCCAACTAATCCGCAATCGCGTAGCGATTGCCGGGCCGCGCAGCGGACCGAGGCCTGCGCAAGCAGGCCAGGAGTAGACTTGGCGAAGCGCAGCGAAGCCAAGAATTTATCCGCAATCGCGCCTCGCGATCTACGGATCCCAGTCGCCTCGCGCTCTGGTTCCGCCGCTACTAACTAGCTTCCTATCTACGCCACAGGCCCGCTCGTCGGGCCTGTTCGCATTTTCGGCCTCGGCCTCGCTCACCGGATCGTCGCGAACGACTGCCGGCTCCCCCGCGTCGGCTCGCTCGGCTCGGCCCAGGGCTGCTGCCGGGCCAAGGCGCGCGCCCGGCGGATCAGCTCGTCGGACAGCACGCCGGTGGTCGCCGCGTCGAACGCGTCGATCAGCTCGCTCGTCGTCGCGAACCGCAGGTCGCGCGCCTTGGCCAGCGCCAGCATCAGCACGCGCTCGAGACCGTCGTCGACCCGGGCGATCGTCGAGGGCCGCAGCGGCATGTCGTGGACGACCGCGTGGAGCAAGGCCGGCGTGTTGTCCGCGGCGAACGGCGTGCGGCCGGTGACGCAGCGATAGATCACCGCGCCGAGCGCGTAGACGTCGGCCCGGTGGTCGACCGGCTCGCCGCGCGCCTGCTCGGGCGCCATGTACGCCGGCGAGCCGATCACCCCGCCGTGGGTCAGCGTGCTCGAGCTGTCGGCGAGCGCGGCGATGCCGAAATCGAGTACTTTCCAGCCGCCGTCCTGCGTGCGGAACAGGTTGTGTGGCTTGATGTCGCGATGCACGACGCCGGCGGCGCGCGCGACGTCGAACGCCCGGCCGATCTGCGCGAGCATGTCCGCCAGGTCGACGCCGACCAGCGTGTCGCCGACCCGCAGCAGCTCGCCGAGCGTCTTGCCGCGCAGCCGCTCCATCGCCAGGAACGGCAAGCCGTCGGCCGGCGTCGCGGCCTCGAGCACGCGCACGACGTGCGGCGAGTCGAGCGCGCTCGCGACCCGGACCTCGCGCACGAACCGCTCGACGTGCCGCGGATCGGCGAGCAGCTCGCGCCGCAGCAGCTTGACCGCGGCCTCGGCCCCGGTCACCACGTGGCGCGCGTCGTAGACCTCGCCCATCGCGCCACGGCCGAGCAGGGCGCCGAGCTGCCAGCCGCCGACCGCGTGCTCGGTGAACCGCCCCGGCTTGCCGATCTCCAGCGCGCGGTCGAGGTCGCGCCGCAGCTCGGCCAGCTGCACGTCGTGCTGCGCCGCGCGCCGGGTCGCCTGCTGCAGCTCGGTGATCGACTCGAGCGACGTTCGCCGCGTCACCCGCGCCAGGGCGAAGCACAGCGCATACGCGACCTGCAGCACCGCCTGGCCCGCGAGCTGGGCCGCGACCGACGCGTGGCCGACCGGGTAGAACCCCGGGTCGGCGACGACGCCGGTGATCACCAGCAGCGCCGAGGTCGCGTGGGCCCCGGCGGCGATCGCATAGATCGCGATCGCGCCGGCCGCGCTCTCGGTCCGGCAGAAGAAGTACAGGCCGAGCGCGAGCATCAGCGGCGCCGCCGAGAACGCGCCGACGTACAGGATGCCGAGCTGGCCGCACACCACGCCGATCAGCGCCAGCGCGTTCATCCGCGCCGGCCGGTAGCGCGCCGGATCGCGCAGCTGGCGATAGGTCCAGCCGCTCACCGCCACGCCGCACGCCAGCGCGATCCACAGCGCGACCGCGATCCGCCGGCTGCCGGGCGCGACGCCGACGCCGACCGCCACGCCGATCGCGATCAGCCAGCCGATCCGCAGGAAGGCGCGCGTTCGCCGCACCTCTTCGAACCGCAGCGCGTCGATCGGAAGGGGGCCTTCCCGCCCCCTCTCTCGCGACAACGTCGCTCGATTCACCCCACCACGCGTCGCGTCGCGCGGGTCGGTCGGGCCCGTGCGCCGCGTGCGCTCGTCGGTCACGCCGGCTCCCACGGCCGGGCCGCGATCGCCGCGTCGGCCCGCACGCGCAGCGGCGCGGCGAGCACGCCGTCGAGCGCGGCGGCGAGGGAGGCGGCGAGCGCGGCGCCCGAGGCGAAGCGCTCGTCGGCCGCCTTGGCCAGCGCCAGCGCGCACCACCGGTCGAAGTCGGTGGGCAGCTCGGCCACCGCGCCGGGCCGCGCCGGCATGCGATGCACCACCGCGTACAGCAGCGCCGCCGGGTCCGCGGCGTCGAATGGCTGGCGGCCGGTCGCGCAGCGATAGACGATCGCGCCCAGCGCGTGCAGGTCGCTCCGGGTGTTCACGCGCCGGCCCTGGGCCTGCTCGGGCGCCATGTAGTGCGGCGTGCCGATCACCCCGTCGTCGGCGT
The DNA here is from genome assembly GCA_036404335.1 of Kofleriaceae bacterium. Taxonomy (GTDB): domain Bacteria; phylum Myxococcota_A; class Polyangia; order Haliangiales; family Haliangiaceae; genus JABFXX01. Next base: position 1,288 of record DASWOO010000102.1, on the reverse strand, counting down.
GCTCGCCGGCGACGAGCGCGACCCCGAAGTCGATGACCTTCCACGTGCCGTCGGTGCCGAGCCACAGGTTCTGGGGCTTGAGGTCCCGATGCACGATGCCGGCGGCGGCGGCCGCGTCGATCGCCGCGCCGATCTGCCGGCACAGCGCGACCAGCGTCGCGGGCGCGAGCCGCGGCTCGCGGCGCAGCAGCTCCGCCAGGGTGTGGCCGTGGAGCCGCTCGAACGCGAGGAACGGCAGCGCGGCCTCGGCCGCGCCGTCGAGCACCCGCGCCACGTGCGGCGAGGCGATCGCCCGCCCGGCGCGCAGCTCGCGGGCGAACCGCGCGCGCTGCACCGGATCGCCGAGGTGCTCGCGGCGCAGCAGCTTGACCGCGGCCGGCGACCCGGAGCTCAGCTCGACCGCGTCGTAGACCTCGCCCATCGCGCCGCGGCCGATCACCGTGCCGAGCCGGAACTGCCGCCCGCCGGACCCGTCGATCCGCTGGTCGGTGTAGCGGCCCGGGCCGGCGCGCAGCGCGCGCTCGAGGTCGAGGCGCAGCTCGTCCATCAGCGCCTCGCGCTGCGACGCCACGCGGGTCGCGCGCTGCAGATCCTCGATCGCCTCGAGCGACGCGGCCCGGAACTGGCGCGCCGTGTAGTACGCCAGCCAGAACGTCGCCAGCACGAACGCCGCGCAGGTGGCGAGCGCCGGTCGGCCCACCGCGCGGTCCGAGGCGAACACGCCGGGGTCGGCGACCGCGCCGCTGAGGATCGCCGCGGCGATCGCCGCGTACGCGATCACCGCGCTCGCGAAGATCCAGCGCGCGACGCGCACGGCCTCGGTCCGCGCCACGAAGTGGATGCCGATCACGACCATCAGCGGCGACGCGGTGAACGCGCCGTACAGCAGCACCGCGAGGTGGCCGTTGATCACGCAGATCACCGCCAGCGTCATCAGCGCGCGCTCGGTGTAGCGCCGCGGATCGGCGAACGCGCGATGATACGCGGCGCTGACCGCGACGCCGACCACGAGGCCCGCCAGGAACAGCGCCGCGAGCGCCGTCGGGGCGTGGACCACGAACACCGATCCGGCCGCGACCAGGCTGAGCAGCCAGCCCATCCGGATGAACAGCCGCGTCCGCTCGATCTCCTCGGCCCGCATCGCGTCTTCAGGTAGGGGGCCGTCCCCCCGCCAGGCCGGCGAAGCCAGCCCGACAGGATGCGCCGGCGAAGTCACCCCTCCGCGCGTCGCGTCACGCGGATCGGGCGGGAGCCCCACCGGCATGCCCAGGTCCAATCCGCCCGCCGC
>DASWOO010000101.1:0-4630 GCA_036404335.1 Kofleriaceae bacterium | reverse complement strand
GCTCGGCCACAACGCCGTGCACTGCGCGCTCGCCCGGTCGCGCGACTGGAACTGGTTCCTGTCGAACGTGTTCTTCCAGCTGCCGCTGATGAAGCGCGACATGGCGTCGCGGTTCATCACCCACGTCCGCGAGCACCATCGATCGCCGAACCACCCGGACAAGGACCCCAACCTGCGCCGGATCATCGAGGGCGGCGTGCGTCCGGGGATCTCGCCGCGCGCGTTCCACTGGCGGCTGTTGTTCCCGTTCACCCCGCGCGGGTTCTGGATCAACCTGCGGACGTCGCTCGTCAACTCGACGCGCGGCAACGCCTCGTGGCGGACCTCCGTGCTGCGCGTGGTGGTGATCGCCGCGACCGGCGCGGTGCTGGCGTGGGTCGGCGGCGCGCGCGGCGCGGTGCTCGGCTACGTCGTGCCGCTGTTCGTGGTCTATCCGTGGTTCTCGTGGATCTCGATCCTCGTCGAGCATCGCTGGTTCGCGCCCGACGACGCCGCGGGCGATCGCTGGCAGATGGAGTGCATCAACTGCCGGCCGACCGCGTTCCCCGGCCTGCTCGGCTGGCTCGTCGGCGGGCTGATCTTTCCGCTGTCGGACAAGTACCACCTCGCTCACTCGCTCTATCCCTATGTTCGCTGGGACTACCTGCCGGCGATCGACAAGCACCTGCGCGCCACCGATCCGCATTATGCGGTGTACGCCAGCGTGGGCCTGTTGATCGCGCGCGGCGACCGGCCGGCCGCGCTGTCCGAGCTGCGCCAGCGGCTGCACGCCCCGCGCCCCGGCGACCTCGCCACCTGGCACGCGCGCTTCGCCGTTGCCCCTTCCGTCTCCAAGGAGCTGTGACATGCAAACTGCAACCATCGGAATCATCGGCGGCAGCGGCCTGACCTCGCTGCCTCAGCTGCGCGGCGCGACCCGCGTCCACGTCGAGACCGGCTTCGGCCGCGCCTCGGACGCGGTCGTCGTCGGCGACCTGTTCGGCGTGTCGGTCGCGTTCCTGGCGCGCCACGGCGGCGATCACCGCGTGCCGCCGGCGCGGGTCAACGCGCGCGCCAACATCGACGCGCTCAAGCGGGTCGGCTGCAAGCAGGTGCTGTCGCTGTCGGCGGTCGGCAGCCTGCGCGAGGACCTGCCGCCCGGCCACTTCCTGCTCGTCGATCAGTTCATCGATCGCACGCACGGCCGGGCCCAGACGTTCTTCGAGGACGGCGTCGCCGCCCACGTCGGGTTCGCCGAGCCGACCTGCGGCCGGCTGCGCGGCTTGCTCGCCGAGGCGTGCGTCGAGCAGCGCGTACCGCACCTGACCGCCGGGACCTACGTCGTGATGAACGGCCCGCAGTTCTCGACCCGCGCCGAGTCGGCGCTGCACCGCAGCTGGGGCGCGTCGGTGATCGGCATGACCGCGCTGCCCGAGGCCAAGCTCGCGCGCGAAGCCGAGCTGTGCTTCCTCACCGTCGCGATGGCGACCGACTTCGACTGCTGGCACCCCGATCACGGCGCGGTGACCGCGGCGCAGGTCTCCGAGGTGATGCGCGGCAACACCGAGCGCGCGCTGGCGATGCTCGAGGCCGTGCTGCCCCGGCTCGCCGCGCACGACGGCGCGTGCGCCCACGGCTGCGACCGCGCGCTCGATGGCGCGATCATGACGAGCCTCAACAGCGTCCGGGACGCGGACGACCCGCGCACCCGTCACCTGCTCGCCCGCTGGCTGCGCGGCCAGCACGCCACCCCGCCGCGCGAGCACTAGCATGCGCAGCGAGACCGTGTTTCCCGCGCGCCGCGGCCCGGCGACGCCGCTGCGCGTGTGGTCGTCCCTCGAGGACTACGAGCTGGCGAGCTACATGGAGAGCCTGCGCGACGCGTTCCCGTCGCTCGAGGTCACGCTGGTCCGCACGCCGACCGGCGACCTCGCGCACCGGCTGCGGACCGGCGACCTCGGCGCGCGGCCGCCGCAGCTGATCTTCGGCACCGCCGCGACCGTGCTGTGCGAGCCGGCGATCGCCGCGCGGCTGGCGGTGACCTCGATCGCCGAGGCGCCGGCGGTCGGCCCGGCCGGGCGCTGGGTCGGCGCGTCGGGGTTTCGCAACGCGGTCGCGTGCTGCGGGCCGCAGCTGATCGGCCGCGGCCTGGCGATGCCGTCGACCTGGGCCGGGCTGGCCGCGCCCTGCTACTACGGCCTGGTCGCGATGCCGGATCCGGCGGTGTCGGGCGCCGGCACGCTCGCGCTGGCCAGCGTGATCCAGCGGTTCGAGGGCGACGCGGCGTGGGCGATCCTGGCAGGGATCAAGCGCAACGCGGCCAAGCTCGTCGCCTCGTCGTGGCAGTGCGCGCTGGCCGCGCTCGATCCGGCGACGCCGATCGCGCTGAGCGTGGAGATCGCGTGCCGCAAGCTCGCGGATCAGGAGGCGACGATCCAGGTGCTGCCACTGCGCGACGCGTCGGGCGTCGAGTTCGAGGGCTTCGCGATGCTCGAGGGCGCGGCCGAGCCCGAGCTGGGCCACGAGGTCCTGGCGTGGGCGGTGGGCGACGCGTCGCGCGCGATCGCGCGGCGCTGGCGCAAGATCACGCTCGATCACGCCGAGTCGGCGCGCGGCGACCTCGCGGCGATCGGCTCGTTCGCGCTCGATCACCAGCGCGCGGCGCGCGAGCGGGCCGAGCACGTCGCGCGGTTCGCGGCGCTGCCCTCGGCCGAGGTCGTGCTGCCGGGGGCGCACGCGTGAAGAAGATCGAGGAGACCTACCGCCACGGCTACGGCCGCGACACCGAGGCGCTGCTCGCCGCGCTCGACGGCAGCCTCGCCGGCACCGGCCCGCGGGTCGCGGCGTACGAGGCGGCGACCGCGCGCCAGTTCGGCGCCGCGCACGCCGTCGCGGTGTCGTCGGGCTCGGCCGCGGTGATCGCCGCGCTCGCCGGGCTGTCGCTGCCGCGCGGCGGCGAGGTCATCGTCAGCCCGCTCGCGCCGCTGTGCACCGTGTATCCGATCATGGCGCTCGGCCTCGAGCCGGTGTTCTGCGACACCAACCCCAGCGACTTCGGCCTCGACCTGACCGATCTGGCGCGCGTGCTGTCGCCGCGCACCGTCGCCGTGCTCGACGTGCCGATGTGGGGCTACCCCGTGCCGAGCGATCAGCTGCGCGCGGCGTGCGATCACCGCGGCCTGCCGCTGGTGCTCGATCTGGCGCACGGCCACTGCATCCGGCTGCACGGCCGCGACCTGTGGACCTACGGCAAGCTCGCGACGTTCTCGAGCCACGAGGGCAAGATCCTCTCGACCGGCGAGGGCGGCATGGTGCTGACCGACGACGCCCTGCTCGCCGATCGGGTCCGCGCGTTCACCCGCTACGGCAACCTCGACGGCCGCACGTTCGGCATCAACCTCAAGCTGCCGGGCCTCGCCGCCGCGCTCGGCGAGCGCCGGATGCGGATGTTCGCGCACGACCTCGACGAGCGCCGGCGCAAGGCGCGGCTGTTCTTCGATCATCTCGACAGCGCCCGGGTCGCGCCGTGGCCGGTGTGCGCCGGCGGCGAGCCGAACTACTACGCGATCCTCGTCGAGGTCGCCGGCCCCCGGCCGCGGGCGATCGTCGAGGCGCTCGGCGCCGCCGGCGTGCCTTCGGATCAACTCAAGTACCCGTGCCAGGTGCTGTATCGCTTCGAGCTGCTGGCCGGCCGGGCGCGGCCCTGCGCCAACGCCGAGGCGCTGATCGCCCGGCTCTCGACGGTGCCGTGCCACCCCGATCTCGACGACGCGACGATGATCGACATGGCGCGCATCATCAACCAGGTCACCAGGAGCTAGTCATGCAGTCTTCGGATCGGCCGCGCACCGCGGTCGTCATCGGCGCCAGCCTGGCGGGCATGCTGACCGCGCACGTCGCCGCGCGCCACTTCGAGCGCGTGATCGTCGTCGATCGCGGCGAGCCGATCCACGGCCTCGAGCCGCGCAAGGCCGTGCCGCAGGAGAAGCACGTCCACCTGCTGCTCCAGCGCGGCAAGCGGGTGATGGAGGCGCTGCTGCCCGGGTTCCTCGCCGAGCTCGAGCGCCGGGGCGCGGTGGTCGCCGATGCGTCGCGCGACGTGCGGATGTTCCACGGCCGGTGGAAGCGGCCGTTCGACACGGGCATCTATACCCATTACTGCAGCCGCGGCCTGATCGATCACGTGGTGCGCGAGCGGCTGCGCGCGAATCCCCGGATCGCGTTCGAGCCGGCGACGCGGGTGATCGGCCTGGTCACCGGGGTCAGCGGGATGGTCCGCGGCGTCACGCTCGAGGCCGACGGCGGCGGCGCGCGGACGATCGACGCCGAGCTGGTGATCGACGCCGGCGGCCGCGGCTCGCAGGCGTCGCGCTGGCTGACGGCGCTGGGCTATCCCGAGGTCCGGACCAGCCAGGTCACGGCGCGGCTGGGCTATGGCACGCGGCTGTACAAGAAGCTGCGCGCGTACGACGACGCGTGGAAGGTCCTGCTCGTGCTGCCGCGGCCACCGGCGGCGCGGCGGATGGGCGTGATCAGCCCGATCGAAGGTGATCGCTGGATGGTGACGACCGGCGGCTGGCTCGGCGATTGCCCCGGCGAAGGCGAGGCCGAGTTCCTCGAGTTCCTGCGCGGCCTGCCCGACCCGGCGATC
>DASWOO010000100.1:0-10685 GCA_036404335.1 Kofleriaceae bacterium | reverse complement strand
CTGCTCGGGCAGGTGGCTGCGCGCCCCCAGGTAGATCACCTGGCGCACGTCGATCGCCACGCCAGGGGTGACCGGCAGCGCGACCCGATCGTCGATCACGAACCGGCCGCGCTCCAGCGCGAACGTCCGCGCCGCCCGCTGGCTGACTGCGCGCAGCCGCAGCTTGAGCACCTGCTCGGGCGTCAGCCCCATGTGCTCGGCGAAGATCTCGACCTCGTCGCGCTCGGGCTGAGCCGCGAACCGCCGGTTGAGCTCGCCGACCTGGCCACCGGTGATCAGCTGACCGGTCAGCGCGATGCGCGCGAGCCCGTCGGCGGGCACCGGCGACGCCGCGGCGATGACCGCGCCGGCCGAGAACGCGATCGCGTAGCGCTTGCCGTCCGCGTCGACGGTGAGCTGGCCGGTGTGGCGGCGCGACGCGATCGCCCCCAGGGTCATGCCCCAGGGTCGATCCGTCACGGAGCAACGGACCTCCATCACCCCGCCACCACGGTGTGCATGACGTTATTTGACGGGCTTTTTCCCTCGCACGCAATGCGTCCGTGCGCCGAGGCGCCGCTATTTTCTCGTATGTTCACGCGGCTGGGTAGCTTGTCAGTTCGCGCCGAGAGTGGTTCGATACGAGACCATGGGTTGTCTGTGTTGTGGTTCCATGCTCGAGGTCGGCGCGCTCTGTCGTGGCTGCGCGCGAGACATCGAACCCCTGGACGGGCTCATCCCCGAGCACATCCGCTCGACCGTCGACACCACGGACGCCGAGGCCTGGGTGGTCGACGGCTTCGGTGACGCGCACGCGGTCGGGCCGCGCACCACGATCGGCCGCAACCATGAAGGCGATCTGATCGTTCTCGCCAGCTCGGTGTCGCGGGCTCACGCCGAGCTGCTGCGCACGTCCGGCGCCTGGACGATCCGCGACCTGGGCAGCCGCAACGGGACGTTCGTCGATGGCAACCAGGCCGAGGGCCAGGTCGCGCTGTCGCCGCGCTCGCTCTTGAAGATCGGCGACATCGGCTTCTGGTTCCTGTCGGAGATCGCCGCCGAGCCGCCGCGCCGGCCGCCGATGGTCACCGGCGACGCGGGCGGCGCGCTGGTCCGCTATCAGCTGCACCACCGCGGCAGCGAGCTGTGCGTGGTCACCGGCGATGATTCGGAGGCCGCGGGCGCGATCCTGTGGCGGCCGACCGGCTCGGAGGACTGGTCGGAGCGCGGCCTCGCGCCGCTCGAGTTCCAGCTGCTGCGCGTCCTGTGCGCGCGGGCGCAGGAGGAGTCGACCTCGCCGTCGGTCGTGCGCGGCTGCGTGCCGACCAAGCAGCTGGTCCGCGAGCTGCCGTTCCAGTCGAAGTACGCCAACGAGGAGAACGTGCGTCAGGTCGTGCTGCGGCTGCGCGGCGCGCTGTCCGAGGTCGGCGTCGCCGGGATGCTGGCGGTCGCGCCCGGTCGGGGCTATTACCTGGCATGCAAGGTCTCGACGTCGGCCTCGCGCCACTGACCGCCATGCACGGCGGCATCGAGTGGCTGATCGATGGGCACCGTTGCGATCCCGCAAAGTTGCGTGATCGGGCGGCGGTCGTCGGCCTGCTCGACCGGATCGTGGCCGCGATGGGCCTGCACGTGGTATCGACCGCGGTCCACGCGTTCCCCGGCGCCGGCGGGATCACGGCGATGTACCTCCTGTCCGAATCGCACCTGACGATCCATACGTTCCCCGAGACCGGCAGCGTCACGCTCAACGCGTACTGCTGCCGGCCGCGCCCGCCGGCGGCGTGGCGGGTGCTGCTCGGCGAGCAGCTCGGCGCCCAGGACATCACCGCCAGCGAGCACGTGCGAGGCAAGCCGTGATCGTCGGCTGTCCGAGCTGCGGCGCCAGCGTCGAGTTCCGGTTCGACGACTCGTTCGTCCGGGTCTGCGACTACTGCCGCGCCGCCGTGGTCCGCACGGATCGCGGCGTCGAGACCCTGGGCACGTTCGCCGATCTGGTGCCGAGCGAGTCGGAGCTCAAGCTGTTCGCCGAGGGCAGGTTCCAGGACGCCGGCTTCCTGCTGATCGGCATGGCCCAGCTGCGCCACGCGTCGGGCGGCGTGTGGCAGGAGTGGTACGCCAAGCTCGACGGCGGCCAGCTCGGCTGGCTGTCGGAGGCCCAGGGCCGGCTGTACCTGACGTTCGAGCGCGGCGACCTCACCGTGCCGTCGATCGCCGATCTCGCGCCGGGCGTGGTCGTCCAGCTCGCCGGCATGCCGTTCACCGTCGCCGAGCGCGGCACGGCGACCTACGTCTCGGCCCGGGGCGAGATCCCGTATCGCCTGGCGCCGGACACGACGTTCCAGTTCGTCGATCTGTCCGACGGCGAGGGCGGGTTCGCGACCATCGACTACAACGACGGCAGCGTGCCGCCGACGGTGTACCTCGGCGCCCAGGTCACGCCGAAGGGCCTCGGGATCCACGGCGGCGAGGACGCGCCTCCACCCGCCGCGCCCAAGCAAGGCAGGGCGCTGGCGTGCCCGCAGTGCAAGGGCAAGCTCGAGCTGCGCGCGCCGGACCAGACCCTGCGGATCAGCTGCCCGTACTGCGGCAGCATGGTCAGCGTCGAGGGCGGCGACCTCGAGGTCATCGGCCGCCAGGTCAAGAAGCTGCGCCCGGCGATCCCGCTGGGCAGCAAGGGCACGTTCGTCGACGGTGAGCTGACCGTGATCGGCTACATGGTGCGCAGCGCGTACGTCGAGGGCTCGTGGTGGCCGTTCGAGGAATACCTCCTGTACGCGCCGGCGATCGGCTTCCGCTGGCTGGTGTGCTCGGACTCGCACTGGAGCTACGTCCAGCCGATCCAGCCCGGCGCGGTCAAGGCCGATCTCCGCGCGAGCTACGGCGGCGTCACATTCCAGCGATTCCAGCGCACGGTGCTGCGGGTCGATAACGTCGTCGGCGAGTTCTACTGGCGGGTCGTGGTCGGCGAGCAGGTCAGCGCCGAGGACTTCATCGCGCCGCCGGCGATGCTGTCGGTCGAGCTGACGCCCAAGGAGCTGACCTGGTCGCTGTCGAGCTACCTGACGATCAAGGAGATCGACGCGGCGTTCGGCAAGCCGCTGGGGCTGCCGCCGTCGGTCGGGATCGGCGCCAACCAGCCGTACCCCGGCGGGGTCGGCAAGGTCGCCTGGGCGCTGACCGCGCTGTTCTTCGCCGCCGGCATCGGCAAGTGCGCGACGTCGCCCGACGTCCAGAAGATGCAGGATCTGTATTCGTTCCCCGCGACGCCCAAGGCCGCGCCGCCGGCCTACGATCCGACGCTGGGCATCGCGATCCCGCCCGACGACGCGGGCGTGCCCGACGACGCGGGCGTGCCCGACGACGCGGGGGTGCCGGGCGACGCGGGCGCGACGGGCGCGACGGGCTCGGGCTCCGACGCCAGCGCCGAGCCCGCCGGCACCGTGATGTTCTCCAGCAAGTTCGCCCTCGATGGCGGCAAGAACGTCGAGTTCCGGCTGTCGGCCAACGTCAACAACAACTGGACGTACGCATCGTTCGACCTGGTCAACGACGCGACCGGCCAGGTCACCAGCTTCGATCAGAACCTCGAGTACTACGCGGGCTACGAGGACGGCGAGAGCTGGAGCGAGGGCGCGCAGACCGCCGACCACGTGATCGGCCCGGTCGACGCCGGCACCTACGTGCTGCGGGTCGAGGCGATCCACGGCGGCGCCGGCAACGTCAGCCTGTCGGTCAGGATCCACCAGGGCGTGTTCCGCTGGAGCTGGTTCGGCATCTTCTTGCTGATGCTCGCCACGCCGCTGGCGCTCGTCGGCTGGCACGCCGCGCGGTTCCGCAAGCGGCGGTGGGAGAACAGCAGCCTCGTGGTCGTCCGGCCGCCGGGGGCCGCGTGATCATCGGAGCGCCGTCATGACCGAGCCTGTCCCGCCGAGCAAGACCGTCGACCTGCCGCCGGTGCCCCGGCCCAAGCTGTCCAAGCTGGCGATCGCGCTCGGCGTGTTCGGCGTGCTGGTCACCGGCGCCTACTCGGCGATGGCGTTCACCGACTTCGAGCCCGGCGCCGCGGAGCGCGACGAGATCCCGGCGAGCGTCCGGTCGTCGCCGGGCGGCTATCGCTCGTTCCACTTCTGGCACAGCGGCTATCACGGAGGGAAGTGAGCGACGCGCCCGAGCCGGCAGATCGCGCCGCGAGCGCGGAGGCCGAGCTGCGCGTCCGCGCGAGCGCGCTGTACCTCAACGTGTTCATCGTCGCGATCTGCGGCCTGATCTACGAGCTGCTCGCCGGCACGCTCGGCAGCTACCTGCTCGGCGACTCGGTCACCGAGTTCTCGCTGGTGATCGGCCTGTACCTCTCGGCGATGGGCGGCGGCGCGTGGCTGTCGCGCCGGCTCGATCGCGAGCTCGCGCAGCGCTTCCTCGACATCGAGCTCGCGGTCGCGGTCGTCGGCGGCGCGTCGGCCCCGGTGCTGTTCCTGGCGTTCGGCTCGGTCGCGCACTTCCAGGTCGTGCTGCTCGGCTTCGTCGCCGCGATCGGCGTGCTGGTCGGCCTCGAGCTGCCGCTGCTGATGCGCCTGCTCGAGGGCCAGGTCGCGTTCAAGGACCTGGTGTCGCGCGTCCTGACCTTCGATTACATCGGCGCGCTGGCCGCGGCGATCATGTTCCCGCTCGTGCTCGTGCCCAAGCTCGGCCTGGTCCGCTCGTCGCTGGCGATGGGCGCGGCCAACGCCAGCGTCGCGCTGTGGGGCACGTGGCTCCTGCGCGAGCGGCTCGGCAAGGCGCGGATCGGCCTGCGGATCCGCGCGGTCGTCGTGCTGGCCGTGATGATCACCGCGGTGATCTTCGCCGACCACTTCACGACGTGGGCCGAGGACGAGATGTACGCCGACCCGGTGGTGTTCAGCCAGACCACGCCGTACCAGCGGATCGTCGTGACCCGCGGCCGCGCGGGGTTCCAGCTGTTCCTGAACGGAAACTTACAGTTCGCGTCGGCCGACGAGTACCGCTACCACGAGGCGCTGGTCCACCCGGCGATGGCCTCGGCCGACGCCCCGCCGCGCCGCGTGCTGATCCTCGGCGGCGGGGACGGCCTGGCGCTGCGCGAGGTGCTGGCGTATCCGTCGATCGAGGCGGTCACGCTGGTCGATCTCGACCCGGCGATGACGACCCTGGCCAGGCGGTTTCCCGCGCTCGGCGAGCTCAACCACCACTCGTTCAGCGATCGCCGGGTCACGGTGATCAACGATGACGCGATGGTCTGGATCGACGAGCACCCCGGGACCTGGGACGTGATCATCGTCGACTTTCCCGACCCCAACACCTACGGCCTGGGCAAGCTGTTCACCCGGCTGTTCTACCGCCGGCTGTTCGCGCGGCTCGCGCCCGGCGGCGCGGTCAGCGTGCAGGCGACGTCGCCGTTGTTCGCGCGGCGCTCGTACTGGTGCATCATCGAGACGATGCGCGCGGCGGGGTTCACCGTCGCGCCGTACCACGTGACGGTGCCGTCGTTCGGCGTGTGGGGCTATGGCCTGGGCCGCAAGCAGCCGTTCACGCCGCCGGTCCACGCGCCGAGCCTGCCGCTGAAGTTCCTCAACGACGGCGCGCTGGTCGCGATGTTCGACATGCCGGCCGACATGACGCCGGTGCCCGTCGAGATAAACCAGCTCGATAACCAGGCGCTGGTCCGCTACTACGAGAAGGAGTGGCGGCGGTGGGAGTAGCGTGACCCCGACGCGGCGCGAGTTCGTGGCGATGCTGCTCGGCGCGCCGTTCGCCGCGGAGCTGGCGTGCCGCACGCCGTCGCGCGAAACCCCGCCGGGCACGCTGATCGAGACCGGCATGACCCGCGGCCACGCCCAGGTCCGCGACCTGCGCGCGCCGCCCGAGCCGGCGAGCTGGCGCACGCACCAGGTGGTCATCGTCGGCGGCGGCGTCGCCGGGCTGTCGGCGGCCTGGGAGCTGCGGCGGCGCGGCATTCAGGACGTCGTGATCCTCGAGCTCGACGACGTCACCGGCGGCACCGCGCGCGGCGGCGAGTCGGCCGTCACGCGCTATCCGTGGGGCGCGCACTACGTGGTCGCGCCGCAGCGCGAGCAGACCGACATGATCGCGCTGCTCGGCGAGCTCGGCGCGATCGAGCGGATCGCCGCCGACGGCACGCCCGTGATCGACGAGGCGCTGCGCTGCCGCGAGCCCGAGGAGCGCGTGTTCTACCGCGGCCGGTGGTACGAGGGCCTGTACCTCGACGCCGGCGCGACCGTCGAGGACCGCCGCCAGCTCGGCGTGTTCCGGGCCGAGATCGATCGCTGGTCGACCTGGCGCGATCCGGCCGGCCGCCCGGCGTTCGCGATCCCGACGTCGCGCTCGACCGACGACCCCGAGGTCACCGCGCTCGACCGCGGCTCGTTCGCCGCGTGGCTCGACGCGCGCGGCCTCCGCTCCGAGCGGCTGCGCTGGCTATGCGACTACGCGTGCCGCGACGACTACAGCCTGGTCGCGGCCGACACCAGCGCGTGGGCCGGGCTGTTCTACTTCGCGGCCCGGCAGCGCACGGCCGGGGCCGCGGCCCAGTCGGTGCTGACCTGGCCCGACGGCAACCACGCGCTGGTCCGCCAGCTCGCCACGCACGCGGCGATCGAGCACGGCGTGGTCGTGCACCGGGTGCGGCCCGACGGCGAGATCCGCGCGACCGGGCCGGGCGGGGCGTTCGGCATCCGGGCGCGCCGGGTGATCGTCGCGACGCCGACGTTCGTGCGCAACCGGCTGGTCGACGCCGGCGGCGGCGTGCGCCACGGCGACTACGGCGCGTGGGCGGTGGCCAACGTCCACCTGACCGACCGGCCGCGCGAGCTGCACCACGCGCCGCCGGCCTGGGACAACGTGTTCCGCGACAGCCCGAGCCTTGGCTATGTCTCGGCGACCCACCAGCACGGCCGCGACCGCGGCCCGACGGTGTGGACCTGGTACTACCCGTTCCCCGGCGAGGGCCGCAAGGCGCGCGAGCAGCTGGCCTGCGCCGGCTACGCCGACTGGGCCGAGGTCATCATCGGCGACCTCGAGCGCGCGCACCCCGAGATCCGCGGGCTCATCGATCACATCGACGTCGCGTTCTGGGGCCACGGGATGATCCGGCCGCGCGTCGGCTCGCTGTTCGGCGGCGGCGAGCGTGCGGCCCGGGCGCAGCCGGTCGGCGCGATCCACTTCGCGCACACCGATCTGTCCGGCCTGGCGCTGTTCGAAGAAGCCTTCGACCACGGCCTGCGCGCCGCGCGCGAGGTGATCGGGGCGCTGGCGTGAAGCGCTGGCTGTTCTCGGCGCCGATCGACCTGGCGCTGTTCGGCGGCACCGCGATCGTGTCGCTGATCCTCGTGCTGTTCGGGCCGCGCTCGGGCAGCGACGCGCCGGAGTGGACGTGGATCACCGGCGTGCTGCTGGTCGACGTCGCGCATGTCTGGTCGACCGCGTTCGTCGTGTACCTCGACCCGGCCGAGTGGCGGCGCCGGCCGGCGCTGTACGCCGGGACCCCGATCGCGTGCTTCGCGATCGGCTGCGCCGCGTATGCAGCGGGTGAGGCGGTGTTCTGGCGCGGCCTGGCCTACCTCGCGGTGTTCCACTTCATCCGCCAGCAGTACGGCTGGGTGATGATGTACCGGGCGCGGCACGGCGAGCGCGGCCGGTGGACCCGGTGGCTCGACGGCGCCACGGTCTATGCCGCGACCTTGTACCCGCTGATCGTCTGGCACACCCGGCTGCCGCGCGCGTTCTCGTGGATGAAGCAGGGCGACTTCGCGGCCGGGCTGCCGGCGGGTGTCGCCACCGTCGCCGGCTGGAGCTACCTGGCGCTGCTGACCGGCTACGTGGCGCGCGCGTGCGGGCAGCGGCCGGTGGCGTGGGGCAAGCACGTGGTCGTGGCCGCGACCGCGGCGTGCTGGTACGTCGGCATCGTCGCGACCAACGCCGATCACGCGTTCACCGTGACCAACGTGTTCATCCACGGCGTGCCGTACCTGGCGCTGGTGTTCCTGTACGCGCGGGCGGCGTCGCGCGAGCCGGCGTCGCAGCGCGGCACGGCGGCGCGGCTGCTGGGCGCGCACGGTTTGCGCGCGCTCGTCGTGTTTTGCGCGTCGCTGTGGGCGATCGCGTATCTCGAGGAGCTGGTCTGGGACCGCGCGATCTGGCACGACCGCGGCTGGCTGTTCGGCGACGGGTTCGACGCCGGCAGCGCGGCGCGCTGGCTCGTCCCGCTGCTCGCGGTGCCGCAGCTGACGCACTACGTCCTCGATGGCTTCCTGTGGCGGCGGCGGGGCAATCCGCGGCTGGGCCAGCTCGTGCTGTAAAACGACGCACGCAGAAAAGGTTGAGCCGGCGCCTCGCGATCGGGTATCCAGGGATTGGTGGTCCGCCAGAGGAACTTGGAGCCCGGGGGCGGCGCGTGGTGAGCCCGTGGGACGGCCTCGTCCGGTTGTGGCTGATCTCGCGGACCTGGCTGGCGCTGCGCCGGCCGGTCAGCGGCCTGACCGCGGTGACCGCGCTGGCCAAGGAGCAAGACCCGGCGCGATTCGTGCGCCTGGCGCTGGTCCCGGCGGCGGGCGAGCTGGCGCTGGCGCTGGCGTGGCTACCGCGCCGCAGCCGGCTCGAGGCCCAGGTGATGCTGCTCGCCGGGCTGGCGCTGCGCGAGCTCGATCGCCGGGCCGCGGCCGAGGTCGACGCGCTGGCCAGGCTCGGCAACCCCGTCGACGGCGCGCTCGGCCGCGACCGGGTCCGCGCCGCCGTCGCGTTCCTGGCCGGCTCGCCGTCGGCGCAGACCGTGCGCGAGCCGGGCGAGCCGGCGCCCAGGCCGGAAGCCGCCCGGTTCGATAGCGTGCGCGGGGTGCTCGCCGGCCGGCTGCCGACCCTGCGCGCGGCGATCGAACGCTTGCCCGGCGACGCCGTCCGCCGCTGCCGCGCGATGATCGAACAGCTCGGCGACAGCGTCATCCACGATCGGCTCGCCGCCTCGTCCGGCTCACCCGGCGCCGACACCTTCGGCGAGGCCGTCATGTACGCCATGCGGCTCGCCGCGCCCACGGTCCGGCCGCCGGACACCACCTGCCGCGCCGTCGGCCGCGCCTTCGAGCTGATCGCCACGCTCGACGCCGGCGCCGCCACTGCCCATCGCGATCGGCTGCGCGCCCGCGCGACCAGCGAGCTCGCCCACGTGCCCCGCCTGGCCCGCTGGCTCCCCGGCCGGGTGGGCGGCGGCACCCGCGCCGCCGCGGCCCTGCTGATCACCAGCGAGTGCGCGCGCCTGCTCCGGGCATCAGCGGCCGGAGCGCTGCCGCGCCTGCGCCCGCTGCGCGCCGCGCTCGCCGCGGCTCGCTCGCGTAAGGCCTACTTGGCCACCGTCGACCGCGCCGTCGAGGCCGTCCTCGCCGTCGAGCCCTCGCTGGCCCACGGCACGCTCGACACCCGCATCGACCTCGCCCCATCGCCCACGATCATCGCGCCGACCCCGCCGCCCGACGGCGACGGCACCGTCTCGCCGGTCCGCATCACGATCCACACGCCGGCGCGCGGCACCCACGCGCCGCCACTCGCCGACAGCCCGCCGCGGCGCTGAGCCGCCCGGCGCTCGGTCAGTCATGCGGTCCGCTCAGCCCATCGCCTCGAGCGAGTGCCGCCCTGATCGCCGACTGCCCGCCGCGGCGCTGAGTCGCGTGGCGCTCGAGTCACCAGCGCTCGAGCGTCGCGACCGGGAGAGCATGTGGACGGGCTGATGACCGGCCCGCCGCCTGGCGCCCGGGTCAGTCATGCGGCCCGCTCACAGCCCATCGCCTCGAGCGAGCGCCGCCTCCCAGAGCGAAAATGACCGCGCGGGGGCGGAGGTGTAGGACCGACCTCCGATGTGCTCCGAGGGGGAGCAGCTTGTCAGCGCCCGCCGACATTCGTCGTCGGAAAAATATGTGCCTTTATTAGTTGGTGGTGAGGGCAATGGCTGCTACAGTAGCGGCATGCGTACCGCTATGAATACGCGGGCGAAGGGCCGAGAGGTTCACGTCCGCGAGGCGGGACAGCTGCCGTTGCTTGTGGCGCCGACGCCGCGCCGGAAGCGGAAGCCCAAGCGGGGCCGGCCCAAGAAGGTCGGGGCAGGGGCGCCGCATGCGCGCCGGCCGTCGCTCTCTCGGCATCACCCCGTGCATGTTGTGCTGCGGGTCGTGCAGGCGGTCGGCTCGCTGCGCCGCCGGCTCGCGCATCGGGCGATCCGCGAGGCGACGCTCGTCGTGATGGAGCGCCAGGACTTCCGGATCGTGCACGTGAGCCTGCAGCGGACGCACATCCACATGCTCGTCGAGGCGAGCGACCGACGCTCCCTGTCGCGCGGCATGCAAGGCTTCCAGATCTCCGCGGCAAAGCACCTGAACCGGATGCTCAGCAAGGGCCGGCCCGGTCCGCGCCGCAAGGGCCGCGTGTTCTCCGACCGCTACCACGCGCAGATCATCGACTCGCCGCGGCAGGCGCGACATGCCCTGTCCTACGTGCTCAACAACTGGCGAAAGCACGTCGAGGATCGCGGTCCGCGGCTGACCGAGTGGACCTTCGACTGGTTCTCGAGCGCGTGGACCTTCCCCGACTGGGCCGAGCTGGCCGACGATCCATGCCTCCATCTACCGCCGCCCACCTACGAGCCACTCATCGTGCGCCGCGCGACCACCTGGCTGCTCAGCACC
>DASWOO010000099.1:0-5212 GCA_036404335.1 Kofleriaceae bacterium | reverse complement strand
TCGAGGTCGACGCCCTCGAGCGCGCGGAAGTAGCTCGACGAGTGGACCGGCGCCATCCGGCCGGTGGGCGGCGTCACCGGGGCGGCCGGGACCTGCGCGGTCACCGCCGGCGCGGCCCCGGGCGGCCGGCGCAGCGTCGGCTCGAGCGCCGCGAGCTTGTGGGCCAGCTCGGCCGCGGTCGCCGGCCGCTGGTCGCGCGACTTGGCGAAGCAGCGCTGCAGCAGATCGTCGAGCTCGGGGTACGCCACCAGCTCGGGCTTGACCATCGCCAGCCGCGGCGCCGGCGTCCGCGCGTGGTGGGTCAGCCACTCGATCGCCGACTGGCCCTCGAACAGGCCCTGGCCGGTCAGCATCGCGAACATCGTCGCCGCCAGCGAGTACAGGTCGCTGCGGCCGTCGAGCGGCTGGCCGCACGCCTGCTCGGGCGACATGAACTCCGGCGTGCCGAACACCATGCCCGCCGCGGTCAGCGCCAGCTGCTCGGCCGCCGCGCCCTGCATCAGCTTGGCGACGCCGAAGTCGAGCACCTTGGTGTAATCGCCGTCGCCGCCGACCCGCATCAGCAGCAGGTTGTCGGGCTTGACGTCGCGGTGGACCAGGCCGCTGCGGTGCGCGACGTCGAGCGCGGCCAGCGCGTGGCGCGCGATGTGGACGACGCGGGCCGGCGCGAACGGGCCATCGACCTCGAGCTCGCGCTGCACGGTGCGGCCGTCGAGGTACTCGAGCACCATGTAGTAGTCGCGGTGCGGCGTGACCCCGAAGTCGAGGACCTTGACCGCGTGCGGCGAGTCGACCTTCTGGGTCGCGCGCGCCTCGCGGGCGAAGCGCTGCAGCGCGGTGTCGTCGGTGGTCAGGTGCGGCTTGAGCAGCTTGACCGCGACCTTGCGGTCCATCGCCAGCTGGGTCGCCCGGAACACCGAGCCCATCCCGCCTTCGCCGAGCACGGCGTCGAGCCGGTAGCGGCCGTCGAGCTCGACGCCGATCAACCCCTGGGCAAAGCTTGGATCCGACATGTTCGGGACGCGGCGTCCCGCCAGACAATAACGAAACCTACGCCAAACCTAGAAGCGCATGCCGTTCTTCATGCGGAACGAGAACCAGTCCCACGTGAGGTACGCCGCACCGGCCAGGCCGATGATCGCGACGACCGGTGCTCCCGCCACGGCGACCACGCCGGCACCCGCGACGGTCGCGGCGGCCAGCGCGCCCTTGCGCTTGGCGACGCCCTTGTTGCGCTGGACGAGCGAGGAGACCATGTCACGAGGCTGCACCATGGATCGGGATGTGTCAAACGGGCGTGTTCCGCCGGACACAGCCGGCGCGGCTCCCCGGACACAGCCAGGTTCAGCCGATCTACCCGGCGAGCCCCCGATAAATTCGGGGGTAGGAAGGCGGCCCACGTCAACTCGCCGCAACTGCGCGGCCTTGGCGGACGCGAACCGGGCTCGGCGCTGTGGCCGCTCCCGCGATCGCTCCCGACCGCCGGGTCAGCGTCGGATGGCCCCGGGGGTGCACAACATCGGGGCAGAGTGGAATTTCGACCGCTCGTGATAAGAAGGGGCACGATGTATCAGTCTCGGTCGCACCAGCGCGGCACCGTGTTGCTCGGTCTCGCAGGCGGCATGCTCGCCGTCTCGTCCGGCCTGGTCGCCGGCTACTTCCTGCTCGGCAGCAAGGGCGAGGCCCGCGCCGCGACCACGCTCGCGCCGCACGGGCAGATCGCCGCGCATCCCGAGAACCCGGCCGAGAACCATGCCGAGAAGTCCGCCGACGCCTCGCCCGAGCTCGCCGCGTACCTGTCGCGCGAGGTCGAGCTGGTCGCCGCCAGCGGCTCGGCCCGGCTGACCTGGGCCGCGCTCGGCGCGACCGTCGATGCCGACGAGCTCGGCGTCGCCCGCGGTGACCTCGCCGCGCTCGCCGCCAAGGGCAGCCTGCCGCTGCGCCTCGACCGCGACAAGGCGGCCAAGGCGCTCGTCGCGGTCAAGGCCGCGCACGACACCTCGCCGCTCAACGCCTACCTCGACCTCGAGGAGCGCAAGATCTACGACGACAAGCCGGGCGCCGGGCTCGACGTCTGGGCTTCGCTGCCCAAGCTCGAGGCCGCGGCGCGCCAGGGCGCGGCCAAGGTCCAGCTCGTCAACACCGCGGTGCCCGCGGCCGTGACCCGCAAGGGCCTGGGCATCGACGACATCTCGAACGTCCTGGGTCACCACCTGACCAAGTTCCCGGTCACCGACCGCGACCGCAACTTCAACCTCAAGCTCGCCGCCAGCAAGCTCAACGGCATCGTGCTGCCGCCCGACGAGGAGTGGTCGTTTAACACGCAGGTCGGCGAGCGCTCCGAGAAGGAGGGCTACAAGATCGCTGACGTGATCACCGCCGGCGAGATGGTCGACGGCCTGGCCGGCGGCACCTGCCAGATCTCGACGACCTTGTTCGGCGCGGCGTTCTTCGCCGGCCTCGACATCGTCAAGACCACCAACCACTCGCGGCCCAGCGCGTACACGCCGCTCGGATTCGACGCGACCGTGGTCTGGCCCAACACCGACCTCAAGCTCAAAAACCCGTACGACTTCCCGGTCGTGATCCACTACCGCGTCGCCAACGGCGAGGCGCTGGTCGAGATCCTCGGCAAGCCGCGGCCGTACGACAAGGTCGTGTTCGAGCGCCACGTGCTCGAGTCGACGCCGTTCGAGTCTCAGGAGCGGCTCGACGAGGAGATCCCCAAGGACGTCACCTCGATCGATCAGGCCGGGTTCAACGGCTACAAGCTCGAGCGGTTCCGCAAGATGTACAAGGACGGCAAGCTCGTGAAGCAGAACAAGTGGACCGTCGAGTACAAGCCGGTCACCGAGTACATCCGCCGCGGCACCAGCGACGATCCGAGCCTCAAGGCCCCGCCCGAGAAGACCGTCGCCCACTTGCAGGAGCCCAAGGGCGACGACTTCACCATGACCGAGTAGCGGCTAGCGACAGTTTTCGCCGCACGGGTCGGTGTGGACCACCGTGTCCGTGCCGTCGTCGCACTCCTTGTGCAGCACGTTGGTCGGGAACACGTAGTACACGCCGTTCTGGTAGACCGGGCAGATCGGGTCGCACTCCCAGACCTTCAGGCAGGTGATGTCGGTCTTGGCGCCGCCATCGCCGGTCGAGGTCAGCGCGCTCTGGGCCTCGTCGGTGGCGTCGTCGGGCTCGGTGCGGCGGGTGTCGATGCAGGCGGTCGTGGCGGCGAGCGAGACGATCAGGAGCGACAGGACATGCTTCATCGGGTGCCTCCGTGGTTAGGGAGGCCCAGGCTACGGCGTCGCGCCGGTCATGGCGCGGATGGCGGCGCCGCATGTTGCTGCGGGTCCGGACAGCCGCGGATCACGAGCCGTACGGATCGGCGACGTCGACCGGGGTCGTGGTCGGCGCGGCCGGCATCTGCGAGCCGCCGCCGTTGCCGTTGACCTTCGAGCCCGAGATCGTGGTCGACGAGCTCTTGATCGTCGCCGAGCTGCCGGCGCCCCACTGCATGGCGGTGCCCGAGTGGATCTCGATGTTCTGGCTCGCGGTCATCTCGATCGACTTGGCGACGATCGTCATGGTGTCGGCCGGCGACTGGAAGCAGACGTCACCGTCGAGCGCCTCGATCGTGATCTTGTTGGCGGCCGAGTCGAACGTGATCTTGCCCTTGCCGGTGCCGTCCTCGATCACGAGGTTGCCCTTCTCGTCGTCGAACGTGATCTTCGAGCCGACCCGCGACTTGATCATCCGGCGCGGCACGCCGCCCGGGTTCTGCTCGGGCGGCTTGTCCTTGCCGTTCCAGAGCGAGCCGACGATCAGCGGCCGGTTGAGGTCGCCCTGCTCGAACATCACCAGGACCTCGTCGTCCTTCTCGGGGATGAAGAACCAGCCGCGGTTCTTGCCGGCGCCGAACATCGCGACCGGGCACCAGAACGAGCTGTCCTGGTCGGACAGGATCGGCATCTTGATCTTGACCCGGCCGAGCTTGCTCGGGTCCTTGTTGTCGGTGACGACGCCGATCACCGGCTCGAACACGCGGCTGGCTTCGGACTCCGCCGTGTGGATCTGGCCCGCGAACGCGGTTGCGAGGTCGTAAATCGGCCGCATGGCTGAATCTTACTACGGCCGGACGCGCCCCGAGCTTCCTCGTTTTGCCGGTGCGCCAATCCCCGGGCCGTCACCTGGCGATCAGGCCAAGTGCCCCCAGCACCATGGTAAACGGGTCGCTGGCCAGCGCCGCGCCGGTCGCCTTGACCTTGCCGGCCGGTCCCGCGGCGGTCAGCCCGAACCCGACGCGATCCCCGCGCCAGTCGCCCGGGATGGTCAGGGTGAAGCGCTCGCGGAGGTAGTCGCCGGCCTTCCAGCGGTCGGTCGCGAACCCGCCGAGCGCGGTGGCCCGCAGGTTGGTGCGCGCGACGTGCGCCGGATCGGGGGCCGCGGTCGGCTCGGCGCCCGGCGCGATCGGCCACGCCGAGGCGAGGAACTGGTACGCCGCGGCGGTCGGCGCGCGGACGTGGAAGTAGACGTGCACATCGAGCCGGGCGCCGGGGGTGACCGGCTTGTCGCCGTCGATGTCGAAGCCCAAGACGTCGATGCCGTCGAGGGTCTGGCCCGACGTCACCGCCCGGGGCGCCGGGGGCGCGCTCAGCACGACGTCGGCGATCTGGCGGTACGCCTGGTTGAACGTCGGGTCGCGGGTGAACATCACGCGATCGAGCCAGGCCTGCAGCGCCTGCTTCATCGTCGCCAGCGCCGGCGGGTTGGCCGGCGCCAGGTTGGTGTGCTCCCACGGATCGGCCGCGAGATCGAACAGCTCGTAGACGTTGTTCGCGAAGTAGTAGATCAGCTTCCAGCGCTCGGAGATCGCCGCGCGCTGCTTCTGCGGCGCGTTGGTCTCGGCGAACACGATGCGCGCGTGGTCCTCGGTGTGATCGTAGAACAGCTGCGGCACCAGGCTCCGGCCCTCGAACGCCAGGTCGTGGACGTCGATGCCGCACAGCGCGGCCAGGGTCGGGACGATGTCGAGGTTCGAGACCGCGCCGCCGATCAGCCGCGGCTTGTTATCGGGCACGTAGAAGATCATCGGCACGTGCTGCAGCTCGCGGTACAGCGCGGTGCCGTGGGTGCCGAGCGGCACCGAGTGCTCGGCCATCGAGTCGCCGTGATCGCTGGTGATCACGATGATCGTGTGGCCGTCGCTCGGCAG
>DASWOO010000098.1:0-2454 GCA_036404335.1 Kofleriaceae bacterium | reverse complement strand
GGCGACGGCCGGCGGGGCCACGAGCTCGACCGACACGGGGGCCTTCGGCGCCGCCTTGCCGGCCGCGCGACACGCCACGATCTTCTCGCAGATCTCGTGGTGGGTCGCGGCGCGCAGCACGCGGGCCTCGGCCGGCTCGCGCAGCGTGGCGCGCAGCTCGTCGACGCCGGCGAGCAACGCGGCGCAGCCCTCGGCGGTCGGCAGCGTGCCGGAGCGCAGGTCGTCGAGCAGGTTCTCCATCACGTGGGCCAGCTCGGTGACCTCGGTGACGCCGAACGCGCCGGCGCCGCCCTTGATCGAGTGGATCACGCGGAACAGCTCGCCGATCACCTCCGGATCGGGATCGTCGGCGAGCTGGAGCAGGCCGGTCTCGGCGCGGTCGAGGCCCTCGAAGCTCTCCTCGAGGAACGTCACCTGCAACGCGGCCAGGGTGGCGGCGTCGATCTGGCTCATGTCAGGACCTTGCGGATCGTGGCGATCAGCTGGTCGGGCTGGAACGGCTTGACCAGCCAGCCCGTGGCGCCGGCCTCCTTGGCGATCCGCTTCTTCTCGGGGTCGATCTCGGTGGTCAGCATCAGGATCGGCTTGAACTTGAACGCCGCCTGCTCGCGGAGCTTCTTGACCAGGGTCAGGCCATCGATGCGCGGCATGTTGACGTCGCACAGGAACAGGTCGACGGTCGCGCCCTTGACCCGGTCGAGGGCGTCCTGGCCGTCGACGGCTTCGACCACCTCGTGGCCGGCGGTGATGAGCGCCTGCTTGATCAGCGCGCGCATCGAGTTCGAATCGTCGATCACCATGATCTTGGGCATTACGTGGTCTCCAGACCGAGCGAGTCAGTGAGCGCGAGGGTGCGCGCCCCGTCGGTCAGCACCGCCGGCACGGCCTTCCAGGTCAGGCGCGCGCCGGCCGTGCGGGCGGCGGCCGCGGCCGCGCACAGCAGCTGGAGGCCGGCGGCATCGAGCCGGGCAAGCTCGGCGGCGTCGATGGTGACTTCACCGACGGCGAGCGCATCTTGGAGCTCGGTCGCGACCGTACGTACGGCCGAGATGTCGAGCGAGCGGGGGAGCTGTATCTCGCGCACGCTCAAGACATCGTCCGGAGACCGCGTTTGATAAGGGCCGGCGGGCCCCAGCGCGCGTAGCGATCGGTTACCCGACGCCTACTCGGTTCTGTAGATGAACGTCACGGTGCTGCACGCCGACACCGTCACGCCGCCGACCGAATATGGCTGATAGCGCCAGCCGGACACCGCCGAGAGCAGGGTGGCGTCGTAGCTCGGGTAGCGGGTCGACGCCAGCATCCGCGCCGAGGTCACGCCGCCGTCGACGCCGACGCACAGCTTGACCGTGCCGCTGACCTTGGAGCTGCCGTCGCGCGCGATCTGCGACTGGGTGACCTCGTCGGGGCGGATCTGGGTGGTGCCCGAGAGCCGCAGCGCCGAGAGCACGCCGGGCGCCACGGTCTGCGCGACCGGCTTGGGCCTGACCTCGACGCGGCAGGTCGCGGAGCAGCCGTCGCCATCGGCGGTGTTGCCGTCGTCGCACGTCTCGCCGAGCTCGACCGAGCCGTTGCCGCAGACCGCGGCGGCCGGCACCTGCTCGGGCACGCCGCAGTTCTCGGTGCACACGCCGGGCTCGTCGGGCTTGCCCGGGCCGGGGCCGGGGCCGGTGGTGCCGGGGTCGCCGGTCGCGACGACCTTGTCGGGCGAGTGCTTGCTCGGCTGCGTCGTCTCCTTGACGACGTGGACCTTGGGCTTGAACTCCAGCGGCTTGACCTGGGCGACCGGCCCGCCGGACGGCGCCGGCGGCGACAGTGGCTGGAGCAGGGTCGACGCCAGCTTGGGCCGGTCGACCAGCTCGAGCTTCCACGCGCCGGCGGCGAACAGGCCACCGGCGGCGGCGAGGTGGGCGGACATCGACACCATGATCAGCCAGCGATGCGACATGAGGTGCCCAACGCCCGACCCGCCCGCGCGATCTAATTTACGATCGACAGCAGGCCGCCGCCCGCTGGGACCGAGCGGGTCTGCCACCAGAAGCTGGCGGCGTGCGGGTTGTTCGAGTCGTGGATCTGCGACCACTTGAACGTGCCGTTGCAGGCCGTGCCGTTGCCGACCGAGATCCCGTTGGTGATCGCGTGATCGTCGCCGTCGAAGAACCCGGGGTGGTGGCACACGCCGACGACCTGGACCTGCGGGTTGATCGGGGCGTCGCCGGCCGGGCACGCGCCGCCGACCGCGTAGGCCGGGGTCGAGCCGTTGTACGGGATCGCGCCCGACGTCGCGAGCGTGCCCTGGGCGTCGACTCGGGTCGCGGCGGTGAAGATCAGGTCCTCGATCTGCGCCCTGGCGCTGGCGACCGCGGCGGCATGGTTCGCGTCGCTGCCGCTGGTGATCGTCGAATGGCAGAACGCGCCGTAGCTCTTGCCGTACGCCACGCTGTAGGTCTTGCC
>DASWOO010000097.1:0-5744 GCA_036404335.1 Kofleriaceae bacterium | reverse complement strand
GTATACCGGCGCGAGCGGCTGTCGCGCACGATCCGCGACTCGGCCGCGGCGGTCCAGGCGATCGCCGCCGGCCTCGACCAGAACATCGACCTGCTCGATCACGCGGCGCAGAACCTGGCAAACGTCATCACCGACACCCTGACGTCGGTCCAGGCCGGCCGGACCTCGCCGGCCGCCGATCGCCTCGGCCTGCAGATCGCGCTGGCCGCGATGCAGCTCGAGCTCGCCAAGCACCGCCAGACCCTGGCCGCCTACAAGGCCACGATCGACTCGTTCGCCAAGGCGCACACCAACCTCAAGAACGGCCTGGCCGGGCTCGGTGACCGCCAGGCCGACCTCGAGCTGCTCAAGCTGATCGCCAGCGACGTCTCGCAGATCGTCAAGAGCACCCGGACCGCGCTGACCCCGGTCCCCTGAAGGAGCCGCACATGCCGACCGATCCCAATGCCCTGCAAAGCGTCCTCACGCTCGCCCAGTCGTGCGAGGACCTGGCCCGCGGCGCCCTCGGCGTCGCGCAGGCCCAGCTCCGCGCCCAGCTGATAAGCCAGGCCGAGTTCGACCAGGCGTTCAACGACTACAGCGTCGCGATGCAGAAGGCGCGCGACCTGTACTACCAGGCGTCGCACAACCTCGCCCAGCAGATCGCCGGCGACGCCGACATCAAGAAGCTGACCGCCGAGACCGCCGCGCTGACCAAGTCGGTGCAGCACCTCCAGAAGATCGACCACATCCTGACCCTGTCGTTCGGCGTCGTGACCCTGACCGCCGCGATCGCCACCGCGATCCTCACGCCCGGCACCGCCACGCTCGAGGGGGCGTGGACCGCGTTCAACACGGTCAAGGCCGCCTGGTGACCGGCGCGGCTCGTCCGCCTTATACTCCGCGCGAATGATCGAACCGCTCCTGGTCGTGCGCTCGCGGCGCGTCGTGACCGATCGCATCGCGCCCGCGGCGATCCATATCCGCGGCGGCCGCATCGAGCGCGTCGCCGCCTACGACGACGTCCCGGCCGGCGCCCGGCTCGACGACGCCGGCGACCGCGCCGTGCTGCCCGGCATCGTCGATACCCACGTCCACCTGAACGAGCCGGGCCGCACCGAGTGGGAGGGGTTCGCGACGGCGACCCGCGCCGCGGCGATCGGCGGGGTGACCACGCTGGTCGACATGCCGCTCAACTCGATCCCGCCGACGACCACGCGCGAGGGGTTCGCGGCCAAGCGCGCGGCCGCCACCGGCCAGTGCGCCGTCGACGTCGGGTTCTGGGGCGGCGTGGTCCCGGGCAACGCCGGCGAGCTCGCCGGGCTGGTCGCCGACGGCGTGCGCGGCTTCAAGTGCTTCCTGATCGATTCGGGCGTCGACGAGTTCGGCTGGGTCGGCGAGCGCGATCTGCTGCCGGCGATGGGCCTGCTCGCCGGGCTGGGCGCGCCGCTCCTGTGCCACGCCGAGCTCGCCGGGCCGATCGACGCCGCCGCGCCGGCGCTCGCCACCGCCGATCCGCGGCGCTACGCGACCTACCTGGCGTCGCGGCCGCCCGCCGCCGAGGAGGCGGCGATCGCGCTGATCACCCGGCTGTGCCGCGCGACCGGCGCCCGGACCCACATCGTGCATCACTCGGCCGCCAGCGCGCTCGACCAGCTGCGCGCCGCCCGCGCCGAGGGCCTGCCGCTGACCGCCGAGACCTGCCCGCACTACCTGCACTTCACCGCCGAGGCCATCCCCGACGGCGCCACGCCGTTCAAGTGCGCGCCGCCGATCCGCGACGCCGCCAACCGCGAGCTGCTCTGGGCTGCGCTCGCCGAGGGCGTGCTCGACCTGGTCGCCTCGGATCACTCGCCGTGCAGCCCGGGGCTCAAGGCGATCGAGGCCGGCGACTTCGTCGCTGCGTGGGGCGGAGTCTCGGGCCTGCAGCTCGCGCTGCCCGTGGTGTGGACCGAGGCCCACGCCCGCGGCCACGCCTTGACCGACCTCGTGCGCTGGATGTGCGCCGGGCCGGCGCGGCTCGCCCGGCTCGATCACAAGGGCGCGATCGCCGCCGGCCGCGACGCCGACCTGGTGATCTTCGACGACGCCGCGTCGACCACCGTCACCCCCGCCTCGATCCACCACCGCCACCGCGTGACGCCGTACGCCGGCGAGACCCTGCGCGGCGCGGTGACCGCGACCTACCTGCGCGGTCAGCGCGTCGCCGAGGATGGCCGCGTGCTCGCCACCGATCTGGGAGCCCTGCAATGACCGACGCCGTGAAGCCCGCGTTCCTCGAGCTACCCGACCTCGCCTGCGAGGCGGTCGGCGGCGCCGCGCTCGCCTGCAACGACGACTTCTTCGCCGAGAAGGAGAACCTGCTGCGCGAGCACGCCGCGGTCTGGAAGGACCACGAGTACACCGATCGCGGCAAGTGGATGGACGGCTGGGAGTCGCGCCGCCGCCGGCCGGCCGAGTCGATCGGCCATCCCAATCCAGGCCAGGGCCACGACTGGTGCATCGTCCGGCTCGGCCTGCCCGGCGTGATCCGCGGCGTGGTCGTCGACACCGCGTTCTTCCGCGGCAACTACCCCGAGTCGTGCATGCTGTACGCGACCGAGCTCGACGATCCGCTCGATCTGCGCGCGCTCGAGACCGCGACCTGGACCCAGATCCTGCCGCGCACCGCGCTGGCCGGCGACAGCAAGAACGCGTTCGCCATCGACTACGGCAAGCGGTTCACCCACGTCAAGCTCGAGATCTTCCCCGACGGCGGCGTCGCCCGGCTGCGCGTCCACGGCGAGGCCGTGCCCGACTGGCGCCGGCTGCGCGCCGCGGGCGGCCTCGTCGATCTCGCCGCGCTCGCCAACGGCGCGGTGGTCGAGACCTGCAGCGACATGTTCTTCGGCTCGCGCAATAATCTGATCAAGCCCGGGCCATCGCGCAGCATGGCGGACGGCTGGGAGACCCGGCGGCGCCGCGGCCCCGGCAACGACTGGGCGATCATCCGGCTCGCGGCGGCCGGCACGATCGAGCAGCTCGAGCTCGACACCAGCCACTTCAAGGGCAACGCGCCCGGCCGCTGCACCGTCGAGGGCGTGCTCGCGCCCGGCGGGGCGATCGCCGAGCTGTCCGGCTGGCGGACCTTGCTGGCGTCGCCGCTCCAGCCCCACACCCGCCACCTGTTCGACCGCGAGCTGCGCCGGATCGGCCCGGTCAGCCACCTGCGGCTGTCGGTGTTCCCCGACGGCGGGATCGCCCGGCTGCGCGCCCACGGCGAGCTGTCCGAGCCCGGCGCCGCGAGCGCCGGCGTGGCCCGGCTCAACGCGCTGCCCGCCGACGATGCGACGACGGCCCTGCGCCGGTGCTGCGGCTCGGCGCGCTGGGCCGAGCGCATGGCCGCGCAGCGCCCGTTCGAGGACGCGCCCGCGCTGCTGCGCATCGCCGAGCGGATCTGGTGGTCGCTCGACGAGGCCGCGCACCGCGAGGCGTTCGCCGCCCACCCCCAGATCGGCGAGACCCAGACCCCGGTCAGCGGCGACTCGGCGTGGTCGGCCGGCGAGCAGCGCGCGGCCGCGACCGCCGAGGCCCAGGTGTTCGCCGAGCTGGCGGACGCCAACCGTGGCTACCTCGAGCGCCACGGCTTTCTGTTCATCGTGTGCGCGACCGGCCGGTCCGCCGCCGACATGCTCGCCGATCTGCGCGCCCGGACCCCGAGCCCGCTCGCCGACGAGCTGCGCACCGCCGCCGAGGAGCAGATCAAGATCACCCGGCTCCGCCTCCACAAGCTGCTCGGAGAGCTCGCATGATCACGACCCACGTCCTCGACACCGCGCTCGGCAGACCGGGCGCGGACATCCAGGTCGACCTCGAGCGCGCCGGCGATCAGGCGTGGGAAGCCCTCGCCAGCGGCGCCACCGACTCCGACGGCCGGCTCCGCACGCTGACCCCGCCCGGGCCGGTCGCGCCCGGCACCTACCGGATCCGGTTCCACACCGCCGCGTACCTGGCCGCGCATCACCCCGGCGGGTTCTTCCCGGTGGTCGAGATCCAGTTCACCGTCGTCGACGGTGCGCAGCACTACCACGTGCCGCTGTTGCTCTCGCCGTTCGGCTACTCGACCTATCGCGGCAGCTGACGCGCGCCCGCCATGGGTGAGTGCTACAACGCCGGCATGGCTCGCACGTCTCTGTCGGATAAGAAGCTGCAAAAGGTTCTCGGACGGGTCCGCGCCGAGCAGGACCGCACCAACAAGCGCTACCCGGGCGACTCGGGCGCGCGCCAGCCGGTGCACACGGTCTACGGCGGCGCCCACCTGTTCAGCTCCGACACCCCGCGCAAGCTCGGCGAGCTCGCGCTGCGCTCGCTCGACAACTACGCGGCCGACGCCCACACGTTCGCCAAGGCGATCGACATCCCGAACCACCTGGCCGAGAAGGTCTACGACCGGGTGCGCGGCAAGCTCGGCCGCGAGGCGGTCGAGGACTTCCGCATCGACTTCGAGGACGGCTACGGCAACCGGCCCGACGAGGAGGAGGACGGCCACGCGGCCGCCGCGGCCAAGCAGGTCGCCGCCGGCATGGTCGCCGGCACGCTGTCGCCGTTCATCGGCGTCCGGATCAAGCCGCTGACCGGCGAGCTCGCCGGCCGCTCGCTGCGCACGCTCGACATCTTCCTGACCGAGCTGCTGAGCGCGACCGGCGGCAGCCTGCCGCACAACTTCGTCGTCACCCTGCCCAAGATCATGAGCCGGGTCGATGTCGAGGTCCTGGTCGACGCGTTCGATCAGCTCGAGGACCGGCTCGACATCGAGCACGGCGCGCTGCGCATGGAGTTCATGGTCGAGACCACGCAGAGCGTGTTCGACTCGGTCGGCCGCTCGGCGCTGCCGCGGCTGCACCGCGCCGCCGCGGGCCGGCTGACCGGCGCGCACTTCGGGACCTACGATTACACCGCGAACTGCGACATCACCGCGGCGCACCAGCGGATGCGCCACCCGGCGTGCGACTTCGCCAAGCAGATGATGAAGGTCGCGTTCGCCGGCACCGGCATCAGCCTGTCCGACGGCGCGACCAACATCATGCCGGTCGGCCCGCACCGCGGCAAAGACCTCGGCCACGACCAGAAGGAGGCCAACAAGCACGCGGTGTACGCCGCGTGGAAGCTGCACGCCGACGACATCCGCCACTCGCTGGTCAACGGCTTCTACCAGGGCTGGGACCTGCACCCGGCGCAGCTGCCGACCCGCTACGGCGCGGTCTACGCGTTCTTCCTCGACGGCCTGGCGCCGGCGTCCGAGCGGCTCAAGAACTTCGTCGATAAGGCCGCGCAGGCGACCCTGGTCGGCGACGTGTTCGACGACGCGGCCACCGGCCAGGGCCTGCTCAACTACTTCCTGCGCGGCATCGCGTGCGGCGCGGTGACCGAGGACGAGGCCCTGGCCACCGGGCTGTCGCTCGAGGAGATCCGCAGCAAGTCGTTCGTGAAGATCATGGCCGCGCGACGGGCTAAGTAGCCGGCATCGGGCGGGTAACCGGCGTCAGCCGATCGCGATCGCCGGCCCGAAACCCCGTCTACCCGTTGCAGACGCCCGGCAAGTCATGTAGACAAGGTGTCCCGCGGAGGTTGTAGCTCAGTTGGTAGAGCACCAGGTTGTGGCCCTGGGTGTCGTGGGTTCAATCCCCATCAATCTCCCCCACGCATCGTTGGCCCCTCACAAAGGGGCCTTCGGTGCTTTCGGGCCCCGGCGATCGGGCCCCGGCGATCGGGCCCCGGTGATAGGG
>DASWOO010000096.1:0-3678 GCA_036404335.1 Kofleriaceae bacterium | reverse complement strand
GCCGGGCCTGGCCGACCAGCGCGACGTGGCGCGCGGCCTGGCGCGGGGTCAGCTGGGTGAACAGCCGCGGGTCGAAGCCGTCGACGACCGGCGCGGCGCCGGGGCCGGCGACCTGCAGCACCCGGGCGCGCGCGTGGTCGGCCGCGTCATCGGGCGCCGCGCCCGGCGCGCCGCGGAACCACGCGCGCGCGCGCTCGAACAGCTCGCGCAGCAGATCGGCCTTCCACGTGCCGAGGTTGTCGGGCGCGGTCATCGCCGCGTCGCACAGCGACAGTAGATACAGCTGGACCAGGCGCTCGTCGTCGCCGACCCGCTCGGCGAACCGGGCGATCACCTCGGGGTCCGACAGATCGCGGCGCTGCGAGAGGTGCGACATCGTCAGGTGCTGGCGGACCAGGAACTCGGTCAGCTCGACGTCGCCGGCCGGCAGCCCGAGCCGGCGCGCGACCTCGCCGGCGATCACCGCGCCCTTCTCGGCGTGGCCCTTGCCGCATGGCTTGCCGACGTCGTGCAGCAGCGTGCCGAGCATCAGCGGCGCCGGCCGGCGGACCTCGCGCCACAGCGCGGTCGCGGTCGGGTGCTCGGCCGCCAGCTCGCCGCGGATCAGCCGCTTCTGCATCGCCACCGCGTACAGCTGGTGCTGGTCGACGGTGTACACGTGGTAGAGGTCGTGCTGCACCCGGCCGACGCACGCCGCCCAGCCCGGCATGATTGCCGACAGCACGCCGAGCTGGTTCATCGCCTCGAGCGCCGAGGGCTGGCCGTGGTCGGCGGGGTCGACCAGCGCGGCGAGCCACAGCCGCGCCGCCTCGCGGTCGCCGGCCAGCGGCGCGGGGTCGCGCGCGATCGCCTCGGCGGCGAGCTCGCGGGTGTCGCCGTGCACGGCCAGCTTGTGGCCGACCGCGACGCGAAACAGCCGGACCAGCTCGCTCGGCCGGTCCGCCAGCAGCCGCGGCGAGCGCACCGCCAGCTCGCCGTTGACCGTGATGAACGACGCGTCGACCTCGGCGATCTTGGGCCGCCGCGCCGGCACCCGGGCGCGCTCGAGCATCCGCTCGGTGACCGCCAGCGCGCCGCGCGCGTGCAGGTAGTAGTCGCGCATCAGCGCCTCGACCGCCGGGGCGACCGCCGCGCCGGCCAGCGCCACCTCGTCGGGCCGGTCCGTCTGCCGGTCCGTCTGGCGGTCCGTGTGATAGAGCGCGGGCGCGATCGCCTCCTGGATCTCGAACGTCAGCTGATCGAACCGGCGCCGCGCGGTCAGCTGGACCAGCCCGCGGATCCGCAGCAGAAAGTCGCGCGCGTCGCCGAGCACCTGGGCCTGGCGCGCGGTCAGCTGCCCGGCCTCGACCAGCCGCGCCAGCAGCGCCGGCGCGTCGCCCGCCTGATCATCGACCTGCGGCCGCGGCGGCGCCCAGCGGATCTGCATGCACCACAGCGCGGTCGACAGGTCGCGCAGCGCGCCGATGCCCTGCTTGAGGTTCGGCTCGAGCAGGTACAGCGACGCGCCGAACCGGGCGTGGCGCGCCTGCTGCTCGGCGGCGAGCTGCGCGGTCAGCGCGTTGGGGTTGCCGCTCGGCGCCAGCTGGGCGAGCGCCTGGCGGACGAGCTCCGCGGTCAGCAGCCGGTCGCCGGCGATGTGCCGCGCGTCGAGCAGCGCGGTCGCGGTCGACAGATCCTCGCGCGCCAGCTTCGCGACCACGCGCGGCTCGCGCACCGCGTGGCCGATCGCGAGCTTGGCGTCCCACAGCGGGTACAGCAGGCGATCGCAGACCTGCGTCGCCGCCGCCTCGTTGCGATCGTGGAGCACGATGAAGTCGAGGTCGGAGTATGGCGCCAGCTCGCGCCGCGCCCAGCCGCCGGTCGCGACCAGCGCCAGCGGCCTGGTGCCTCCCGCGGCCGCCGCGACGAACCGCGCGCCGATCGCGCGATCGTAGAGATCCGAGATCGTCCGGCACGCCGCGCCGCCCTGCCCCGGCACGCGCAGCGTCGCCGGCAGCGCCGCGAACACCGCGTCGAGCATCGCGCGCAGCTCGCTCGGGGCTTCTACCGTCGCCACCTGTCCAGCGTACCGCGCTATTCGAACGCGAGCTGCGAGAGGTCGATCCAACCGTCCCACACCCGCACGTTCTTGAGCCGCTTGGCGACCAGGCCGTGCGGCGCGTCGGCGACGATGCCCGCCAGCGGCCAGGCCTCGGCGAACCCCGCCGTCAGCTCGGGCGCGAGCTTCGCGCGCTCGGCCGGGTCCCACGCCGCGGCCAGCGCGTCGAGCGCGCGATCGATGCGCGGCGAGGCGTGCGCCAGCACCGCCGACGGATCGGCGTCGACCATGCCGCCCCACGACAGCTCGAGCAGGTCCCAGCTGGCCTCGCCGCGCTTCTTCTCGAGCCAGCTCTCGCCGCCGGTCTTGACGTCGATCACCACGCCGACCCGGCGCGCCGCCTCGATGAAGTAGTCGCGCGGCAGCTTCTGCGGCAGGCCCGACAGATCCTTGGGCGTTGGCTTCTCGCCGCCGAGCATCAGCAGGCGCAGCTGCTTGCCGCCCTGATCGCGGATCCCGTCCTTGTCGCTGTCGGTCCAGCCCGCGGCGTCGAGCAGCTTGGCGGCCGCGGCCGGATCGAAGTCGGGCACCGCGGCCTCGGGCCCGCTGATCAGCCCGCCGGGCCACAGCGGCCACAGCGCCGGGCGGACCAGGCCGTCGAACACCCGCTTGCTGATCGCGCGGCGGTCGATCAGCAGCGCCAGCGCGTGGCGGACCCGGGGATCGTCGAGCGGCGCGCGCGCCGGGTTGAACGCCAGGTAGCGCAGCCGCGGCGTGTTGAGCTCGAGCGGGTGGAACGCCGCGACGATGCCGGGCGCGTTGGCCTGCTCGGGCCAGTGCGCCGGGATCAGCGCCGGGATGATGTCGAGATCGCCGCGCTTGGCCTCCCTGAGCGCGATCGCGGCGTCGGGCTCGTACACGAACTCGACGTCGGCGATCGCCGGCTTGCCGCCCCAGTAGCGGTCGTAGCGCGTCAGGCGGACCACGCCGCCCTTGTTCGACACCAGCTTCCACGGCCCGGTGCCGACCAGCGCGCCGCCGGCGATCAGGCTGCCGTCGTAGATGTGCATCGGCAAGATCGGGATCTCGGCGAGCGCGCGCAGCACCCAGCCGCTCGGCCGCTTGAGCCGGAGCCGCAGCTCGTGCGACGTGATCAGCTCGATCGCCTCGACGTCCTCGAGCATCGCGCGGAGCTGGTCGATGCCCTTGTGCGGGTCGCGGATCGCGTCGAGCGTGAACTGCACGTCCGAGGTCGTCAGCGGGTGGCCATCGTGGAACGTGACGTTGGCCGCGAGCTCGATGCGGATCTCGAGGCCGGACGGCATGACCCGCCACGACTGCGCCAGGCGCGGCGCGTAGCTGCCGGCGCCGCCCGGCTCGCCCGGCGCGTAGCGCAGCAGCGGCTCGAAGATCGTGCCGAGCGTGATCCGGCGGGCCCAGGTCGTCGGCGACACGAGGGGCGTCAGCCGGCCGGGCTCGGCGTCGACGTGGATCCGCAGGGTGTGGGCGCGGGCGGCGTGGACGTCCTGCTCGGCGCCGGTCTCGGCCAGGATCGGCGAGCCCGGCGCGGCCGCGGCCTCGCTCGTCGGGTCCGGCGCGTGGCGCCAGGGCTTGACCCGCGCCGGCGACTCGCAGCCCGC
>DASWOO010000095.1:0-5531 GCA_036404335.1 Kofleriaceae bacterium | reverse complement strand
ATCGAGATCTCCTTGTTCTTCTTGGCCTCGGCCTCGGCGCGCTGCTGCTCGAACCGGAACACGGCCTCGTCGCCGGTCAGGTTCTGCTTGCCGAGCTCCATGCGCTCGCGCTGCTTGAGCAAGTTGGTGTCGATGTTCGCGCCGGTCGTGATCTCGGTGATCTTCTTGATGCCGAGCGAGTCGAGCACGTTGCTCGGATCGAGGATCTCGATCGGGGTCTGCTCGAGGTAGTCGATCGCGGTGTCGTTGAGCACGTAGCCGTGCAGGTCCGTGCCGATCACCTCGATGATCCGGTCCTTGAACACGTTGCGCTGGGTGTAGAGCTGCTCGAACTCCATCTGCTTGCCGACGGTCTTGAGCGCCTCGGAGAACTTGGCGGAGAACAGCTCCTCGAGCGTCGACTGCTGCGACGCGCGGATACACCCGATCTGCTGGGCGACGCGCAGGACGTCATCGGCGGTCTTGTTGACGCGCACGAAGAACGTGACGTTGATGTCGGCGCGGATGTTGTCCATGCAGATCAGGCCGTCCTTGCCGCGGCGCGCCACGTGGATCGTCTTGACCGACAGGTCCATAATCTCCGCGCGGTTGACGATCGGCAGCACGATGGCGCCGGTGAACGTCACCTTGGGCTCGGTGCCCATCTTGTTGACGATCATCGCCCTGCCCTGATCGACCTGGCGCCAGGTCCGCGCAATCAGGACGAGGATGCCGAGCACGAGCACGGCGCCCACACCGACAAGAACGAATGCCAACTGCTGACCCATAAAAGCTCCTCGGGCCGAGGTCCTTGACCCGGCC
Source organism: Kofleriaceae bacterium (assembly GCA_036404335.1). Classification (GTDB taxonomy): domain Bacteria; phylum Myxococcota_A; class Polyangia; order Haliangiales; family Haliangiaceae; genus JABFXX01. The sequence continues at coordinate 4,730 of DASWOO010000095.1, read as the reverse complement.
GGCAACGCACCACGCTAAGCAATTTTCGCCAAGAGTCAGATCGACCTATGCCGGCGTCGTCCCCACGACGTCGGCGAGGCCCAGCATATCCGCAGACGGCTCGACGAGATACGCCTGTCTCTCGCGATCGAACTCGATGACCAGCGCCTTGTCGCCGCGTGCGAGCTTTCCCGGCCGGTCGCAGCGGACCTGGATCACGAGCACCGTGCCGCCGTCCTCGATCAGCGCCTGGCCGAACGCCTCGCCGACGCTGCCGGTGGTGATCGTGCAGCCGTGGCCGACGTAGTCAGAGTTCGACTTGCCCTCGCGCAGCTTGAAGATCGGCGCGAGCGGCCGCACCAGCAGCGCGGCGAACGGCAGCGCGACGACGAACGCCAGCGCGAGGACGATCAGGCGCTGCCACAGCGCGCTGCCGAAAACGTAGTGCGCGGCGAGCAGCGAGCCGACCCACGACGCGATCGAGATCAGCGACAGCGAGATCGTGACGGGCACGTCGCCCAGGCCGAGCACCTGCCAGACGCCCCCGCCGTCGCCATCGAGGTCGCCGTCGACGTCTCCGCCGGCGTCGGCGTGGGTATGCAGCGCCTCGGCGCCGCCCTTCGCGCCACCGGTGACCAGCTCGCCGACGCCCTTGGCGGCGCCCGACACGTCGACGTCGACGTCACCGCCGAACAGATCGATGTCGAGGGCGCCGATCAACACAAACGCCCAGTACACCAGGACAATTCCCAGCACGATCGTATAAATGACCGTCGGAAACTGCAGCGACGCTTCGAGTAGCTCGCTCACGCGGACCTCCCGGCTTCAATCTCACGGAGCGGCGGATGTCGCTCTCGTCGATGTCGAGGCCACCTGCTAATGCCTCTCATGTAGGTCGCCGTTCCCCGCTTTGCAACGTCAATCGTAATACCTTGCGCTATCGGCTCGACACACTTAGGTTTTACGCATGGCGGAATCCGCGGAGGCGCTGGCGGGTGTCGAGCTGACCAAGCTGTTGCCGATCGCGCTGGGCCTCTTGGCCAACGACACCGGCGAGTATGCGTCGCTCAAGCAGGATCTCCGGCGCTGGGCGACGGACGATCCGGTCGACGCGCTGATGGCCACGGTGCTCGGCGGCGGCCTGGCGTTCTACCTCGCCGAGCGTGACGTCAATCCCAACTGCGTGAAGCCGTGGGACGGCATCCTGTACATCGCGACCTGCCTCTCGGTCGGCTACGACAACGTGTTCCCGATGACCCCGGCGGGCCACGCGCTGGCGGTCGCGGTGCAGACGTTCGGGCCGGCGCTGGCGGGCATGGCGTTCGACACGCCGGCGTCGGAGCTGCGCGCGCAGGCCGAGGCCGAGGCCGCCGCGCGGGCCGCCGAAACCGCCCAGTCGCTGGCGATGCAGCAGGCGATCCTCGGCAAGCTCGAGGACATCGTCAAGCTGCTGTCGGCGCCGCGCTAGAATCGGCCGCCGAGCACGAGCGCGCCGCCGGTGCGCTCGACCGACGGCGTCAGGTACAGCGCGTGCTCGTCGCGCGGCTCGGCCCTGGGCGCGATGAGATAGACCACGACGCCGGCGGCGATCGCCGCCACACCGCCGATCGTGATCACCGTGGCGATATTGGCGCGGTGCCGGGCGTTGTCGGTCGCGGTCAGGCCGACGTCGTCGCACATCGTCTTGCTGCCGGCGCAGTGGTGGTCGATCGCGTGCTGGTAGTCGCCGTGCGCGCGCAGCGTGACCAGGCCGGCGACGCCGAGCGCGACCACGCCCGCGCCACCGGCGGCCAGGCCGACCAGCTTCTGGGCGTGCCCCGGATCTGCGCCGGTGCCGGTGCCGGTGCCGGTGCCGGTGATCGCGCTCGCCTCGCGCGGCTCCGCAGCGCGGCGCGGCGGCTTGCGGCGCTTGACCGGCAGCGCGAGCGTGATCTCGGCGTTGCCGCCGCGCTCGAGCGGCACGGTCTGATCGCGGCGCTTGCCATCGACCAGGTAGGCGATCTCGTGCGGCCCCGGATCGACCGGCAGCGCGCTGCCGAGCTGCGCGGCGTCGAGCGGCTTGCCGTCGAGGGTGATGTCGGCGCCGGCGGTGACCGCGCCGTCGGCCGCGCGCACGGTCAGCCGCGGGACCTGGCGCTCGAGCTCGTCGATCAGGCCTCGGATCTTGGCCGCGCGCTCGTCCTTGAGCTGCCGGGCGAGCTGCTCGGCCTCGGCGTACCAGCGGTACGCGGTCGCGAGCTTGCCCCACTCCTGGTAGCAGCGCGCGACGTTGAGCTTGGCGCCGATGCCGGGATCGAGCCGGTCGCTCTCGGCGAACGCCGAACACGCCTCGGCGTAGCGCTTCTCGCCGAGCAGCTTCTTGCCCTTCTTGAACAGCGTGTCGGCCTGGTCCGCGCGAGCGACGCCGCCGAGCGCCAGAACCAGCGCGCCGGCGGTCAGCATCACGATGCGAGTCACGGCATCACCTTGATCACCGCGCTGTCGAAGAACGCCTGCGCCAGCGGCAGCGCGCGATCGGTCAGATCGCCCGACGCGATCGACGGATAGCCGCCGACGGTCGAGAACGTCCGCAGCGTGTACATGTGGCCGGTCTTGAACGCCTCGGGCGGCAGCGAGAAGCTCGGCTGGTCGCTGGCCGCGACGTACACCACGTGCAGGCCGAGCGCGGTGTTGTCGGCGTTGGGCAGGATGTCGAGCAGCTGCAGGGTGTAGACCGTGGCGGCCGGCTTGTCGGTGGTCAGGGTGATGCGGACCGGGCTGGTCGGGGTCGGGATCTCGGTGCCGTCGGTGGTCAGCGCCGCGCCGTTGAACATCAGGGTCAGCGGCAGGCCGGCCGGCAGATCGGCGACGTCGCCGGCCGCCGGGATCAGGAAGTGATTCATCGACGCCGACAGCACGATCGACGCGGTCATGCCGGCCGGGGTGTACGTCCGGCTGGCGGCGGTGCCGAGCGTTAAGACCGCGTTCCAGCCGCGGCCGACGAACGGGTTGGCGAAGCTGAGCGAGATGCTGGTGTCGGTCGTCGCGACCGGCGCGCCGGCGAGCAGCGGTCCGGCGTTGCTCGCGATCTTGTAGCCGGGCGCGGCCGACACGCTCCAGTTCATCACCACGCCGCTGACCGCGGGGCGTAGCGCGGCGTAGCGCTGGGCGATCATCGTCGGGTTGACCGCGACGTCGCCGCCCGGCGCCGCGGTGACCGGCGCCATCATCGAGGTCATCACCGTGTCGGTGCCGGTCTGATCGAACGCCCCGGCCTGGGACACGCCGGTCAGCGTGCTGCCGGTGTAGCGCAGGACCAGGTAGGCGTCCTTGCTGGTGATGCGCTCGAGCGGCCGGCCGGTGATGCTGCCCGAGGTCTGGAAGTCGTAGGTGAACGGGCCGATCGTGGTGGAGCCGGCGACCGGCAGCTCGGCCGCCGTGATGCCCCGCGACGTCCACGACCCGACGGTGTAGATCAGGAACGAGTCGGTGGCGGCGGTCGGCGCGTCGAGCGGCACGGTCAGCGCGATGTTGGCCGGGGTCGGCGGCGCCGGCGTCGGGCTCGGGTGCTCGAGCGGCGCGAACAGCAGCTTGAGCGTCGGGGTCGGGAACGCGTACAGCCGCGGGATCGGCGCCGGCGGCGTCGGCTGATCGGGCAAGGTGAACTCGACCGGCGCCGCCGCGGCCAGCGGCGCCTGCCAGGTGCCGGCCGCGGGCGAGGTCGCCGCCATCCGGGTTGGCGCGGCCGCGTCGCCGACCAGATAATTCGCCGTCAACCCGGTCAGGTCGAGCGGCGCGGTGATCATCGTGGCGCCCACCGACATCCGCTCGATGACCAGCGTATCGACCGCCTGCTGGCTACCGCTGCCGCTGCCGACGCCGCTGGTGGTGTCGAGGCCCGCGAGCTGTGCGCAGCCCGCCAGCGCCAGTCCACCCAATGCCAATGCCCGGATCATCGGCCGTATCCTACATCCTCCCGCCCGGTCCCGCGCCACGCCGCTCGACCGGCGTGTGACCGGGGCTACTTACCCTTGTCTCGGTCTCGGTCTTTATCTTTGTCTTTATCTTTGTCCGGACCGTCCTGGCGCTCGGTATTGCGCTTGAGCCGGACCGAGGCCTTCACGTCGGGCTCGGCGCCGGTGAACCGGTCGCTGTTGGGGATGAACCGGATCTCGGTCTTGATCTCGAACGACAGCGTGGTGAGCATCTTGGCGATCTCCTCGCTGACGTTGAGGCTCGACAGGAACACGCGGGTCTCGCGCGCGATCACGTCGAACACCTTGTCCTTGGCGCCCTCCGCCGACGACGCGACGTAGCCGGCGACCTCGGGCAGGCTCTCGCGCGCGATCTTGCGGATGCCCTCCTCGGTCTGGAACACGGCGCCCAGGCCCGCCTGAAACGTCTTCTTCACCAGCTCGGGCACGAGCCGCTCGAGCCGCGAGCGGATGGTCTCCGGCAGCCCGTCATCGGGCTCGCCATCGAGCAGATCATCCGTCGCGTTCTGATTCGCCGGGGCGACGTCGTCGGGGGCCATCCCCACGGGGTACCGCCGATCCGCGGCGCGATCAACCTGGTATCCTGTCCAGCGAATGGCTGAACCAGCCACGCAGGACGCCACGGGCGCGGCCGACTCGGTCGCCGCGATCGTGCAGGAGGCGCGCCGCTATCGCGATCCCAAGGTATCGCGTCCTCCGCCATTGCGGATCAGGAGCCTGCGCGCCTACTGGGTGACGTTCGTCGTGATCGGCAGCTACCTGTGGCTGCGGCTGCGC
>DASWOO010000094.1:0-10321 GCA_036404335.1 Kofleriaceae bacterium | reverse complement strand
GGCCGCGCAGGGTCTCGCTCGGGCGATCGATGGCCTCGGCGATGGCGTCGAGCGCCTCGCCCTCGCCGGTGCGCTCGATGTCGCTAAGCACCTCGTCGATCGGGCGCGGCTCGCCGGCCTCGATCGAGAGCTCGACGCCTTGCTCGAACCGCGGCACCGACGGCGGGCTGTCGGGCGTCCGCCACTGCGCGTCGATCCGCGAGATCCGCTTGGTGTCGACCATCTCGGCCTCGGCCTCGACGATCGCCGGCTCGCTCGGCGCGCGATAGCCGGCGGCCTTGTGCTTGACGATCAGCCGGCCGATCGCGTCGCTGGCCGCGGTCGCCATCGGCAAGAGCTCGGTGACGTCGACCAGCTTGAGGTCGCTGTGCAGGCGGTGCGCGACGACGACGGCGACCACGCGGTCGCGCAGCACGATCGGCAGGAGCAGCGCCGACGGCGGCATCGTGCCGCCCATGCGCAGCACCATCGAGTCGATGCCCGGATCGCCGGACATCAGCGGGCCGATGTGCGGCTGGTGGTTGCTGACCACGGTGCGGAACGGCGACACCGCGTCGAGCGGGATCAGCACCGTCGGGATCGCGGTCGCGTCGATGCCGTGCTCGGCGAGCGCGACCCGGCCGATCGCCGCGCCGCCCTGGACGGTGAGCAGGCCGGCCCAGCGGGCGCGCGACCGCGCCGCGCGGAGCAGGGTCAGGAACACGGTGTCGCGGTCCTCGGCGGTCGCGAGGATCTCGCGGGCGCGGACGATCGGCAGCGGCGAGTCGCGGCCCTCGGTCGCGATCGGCGTGGCCTTGCCGATCGGCCCCGACGGGCGCTGGGCCGGCGCGCGCAGGCCGGCCGACGGGCGCGCGGTGACCGCGGCGCTGGGCGAGGCGCCGATCGGCATCGGCACCGCCTCCGCGGGGTGCGGGCCGGAGATCCGCTCGGTCGCCGGGCCGTTGGCGTAGCCGCCGGAGATCCGCTCGGCCGTGACCGCGGGCGCGCCCGGGGCCGGCGAGGGCGGGGCGATCCGCTCGGTCGCCGGGGCCGACGGGATGACCGAGGACAGCGTGATGAACGGCGCGTGCGGGCCGCTCGCCGGCCGGCGGCGGTGCGTGCCCGACGGCGGGGTCAGATCCTCGTCGGGCGGGCGCTGGGCGACGATGCCGTCGGTCGTGGCGCGGTTGGGCACCACGCCCATGATCGTGTGGCGGCGCTGGCGCGCGGCGTCGGCCGCCGGGGCCGGCGCGGTGATCGGCGTGTCGCTCGGCGCCTCGGTCGCGGCGTCGATCTGCGCGTCGGTCGGCGCGTCGGTCGGCGCGTCGGTCGCCGAGGCCGCGGCCTCCTGGAGCGGCGACTCGCGCGTCGGGCGGCGGCGCGGCGGCTCGTCGAACTCCGGCGGCGGCGTGCGCTCGGTCATCGTCCGGCTGGTGCTCGATAGCACCGGCTCGTCGACGATCACGGTCTGGGCCCGGCCGACCGGCGCCGGCGTCGGATCCACGGCGACCGCGCGCGCCAGGGTCGTGAACCGCGCCGGCGGATCGAGGCTGTAGGCGGCGGCGTAGACCAGGTGCCAGCGGAACTCGGGCGCGATCAGCGGCTGCAGCGGCCGGTCGAGCAGGTCGGCGAGGTCTTCGAGCTCGGTCAGCTCGAGCGGCGCGCAGACCAGCACGCGGATCGCGTCGTCCTCGAACGCGATCGGCACCGCCCGGTACTGCTCGGCGAGCTCGCGGCGGATGACGGCGACCGCGGCCGGGTCGACGGTCGCGCCATCCTCGCGGCCGGCGGGCGGCAGGCCCGACGCCAGCGCGAGGTACTGGACCAGGCGCTCCTCGGGGACCAGGCCCATCTCGAGCAGGATGGTGTCGAGGCTGCCGCCGTAGATCACCTGGCGCTGGAACGCCTTCTCCATCCGCTTGACCCCGACGAGGCCATCGCGGACCAACAGCGAGCTCAGGCGCGACGGCATCGCCGACCTCCTGCAACCACCACCGAGCCGAGGCGCGCCGGCGTCATGCCCGGATCACGTAGGTCCCGGCGATCCAGTCCTGCAGGCCGCGCTTCTCGCTGTCGAAGCCCATCCACAGGAAGCCGAGGAACAGCGTCGCGACCCCGGCGAGGTAGCCCGCGCAGCGCGCGATGCACCGGCCGGCCGACGGCCGGTCGCCGTAGACGTCGATGATCTTGAGCGCGAGCACGCGCATTCCGGGGGTCCGGCCGACGACGATCTGGAAGATCAGCAGGTAGGTCAGGCCGATCGCGCAGAACAGGACGAACGCCATGATCAGCGCCGGATCGGTGGCGAGCACCAGATCGATCCACAGGTCGATGTCGATGATCCGGAGGTTGCTCGGCGGCAGGTGGACGCCGGTGACCTTGCTGGCGAGCACGGTGATCAGGATCGCGGCCGGCGCGATTAGCGCGAAGTCGATCGCGGCGGCCGCGAGCCTCCGCCAGAATCCGACGACGAAGACATACGGAGCCTCGCGGCGCCGCGGCACGGGCGTCGCGGGCGCGGCCACCGGCATCCCCGCCGGGGCCCCGAACGTAGGCTCGGTGTCCGTCGCCTGCGCGGCTTCGGGCGCACCGGTCGAGGGCTCTCGCGGATCCCTCAGGATGGCCGGTTCGCGATCCGACATTGCGTCAAATTGATAACGCGGCGACGGCCTGGAACGCAAATATCGCGTAGATGCGAGCGCCTAGGACTGCCCGGGCCTGCGTAGGACGCTGCCTAGGACGCTGTGAGCGCGCGGATCACAGCGACGGCCACGACCGGGGCGGTCTCGGCGCGCAGGACGCGGGGCCCGAGGCCGATCCCGACGAAGCCGGCGGCGGCGAGCTGCTCGCGCTCGCCGGGGGAGAACCCGCCCTCGGGGCCGGTGATCAGGGTCAGCTCGGTCGGGGACGCGCCCAGGGCCGCGGCCAGGGGCGTCTCGCTGGCCGGGTCGAGCACCAGCCGCAGGCCGTCGCCCGCCGCCGCGGCTGCGAGAGCCTCGGCCGCCGACACCCCGGGCACCCGGGCCCGCCCCGACTGGCGCGCCGCGGCCCGCACCATCTCGCGATACTTGGCGATCCGGCCGGCCAGCCGCTCGCCGTCGAGCTTGACCACCGCCCGCGCCGCCGGCCACACCACGATCTCGTCGACCCCGACCTCGACCAGCTTCTCGAGGCACACATCCATCCGGTCGCCCTTGATCAGCGGGATCAGCGCCCGCAGCCGCGGCGGCACCGGCTCGATGTCCGCGGCCGGCACGGCGACCACCGTCGTGGCCTGGGCGTCGATCCGCGCGATCGTCGCCGCCGCCCGCCGGCCGCAGCCGTCGACCAGCTCGACCGCGTCGCCGACCCGGACCCGGCGCACCCGGGTCAGGTAGTGGTGCTCGTCGCCGCGCACCGCCAGCTCACCGGCGACCAGCTCGGCGGGAGTGACGAAGATCCGCACGCCCGGCTCAGGATCGCTTGGTCAGGACGGCGGTCGACCACTGCGGGTCGTCGCTGCTCGGCCGGACCCGCACCAGCTGCAGCCCGGCGGCGACGAACTCGTCGGCCAGCGGCTGGGCCTGCGGCGTGAGCAGCCCCGACAGGATCAGCGTCCCGCCGGCGGCCGTCTTCTCGATCAACTGCGCCTGGAGCGCGCGCAGCACGTGGGCCTGGATGTTGGCCAGCACGACCGGGAACTGCTCGTCGAAGCTCTCGAGCGTGCGCGTCGAGCCTGCGATCCGCTCGGTCACGTGGTTGACCCGCGCGTTGTCCGCCGTGGCGTCGACCGCGATCGGGTCGTTGTCGAGCGCGACGCAGCTCGCGCCCGGCCAGCGCAGCACGGCGGCGATCGACAGGATGCCCGAGCCGCAGCCGACGTCGAGCAAGCGCATCGGCGCCGCGCCAGCGTCGGCGAGCGCCTGCAGCTCTTCGAGCACCAGCCGCGTGCTGGCGTGCGTGCCGGTGCCGAACGCCATCCCGGGGTCGAGGTGAATGGCAACATCGTCCGCGCCGGGCGAGAAGCTCTCCCAGCTCGGGACCACGACGAACTGTCGGGTCAGTCGACTGACCTTGAAGTACCTCTTCCAGGCGTCGCGCCACTCGACCTCGGGCATCGCAGCGGCGAGCCGGACCCGCGTCGGATCGACGGCCAGGCCGCCCGCTTGCCAGCGGGTGACCGCGTCGCGCGCCTCGGTCAACGCGGCAGGTGCATCGGCCTCGGCGACCCAGAACACGACCTCGTCGCCGCGTTGCTCGGTGCCGGCGGCCGCCGCGGCGACCTCGGATGCGATCAACGCCGCGACGTCATCGACGTGCGCGGCGCCCACAGGAACGACGACCTCGGTCCAGCTGGTCATGATCTTGGCCGATACCCGCTCGCGGGCTTGGTGCCGGCTAGCGCGGGGTCGCCGGGGTGACCCGGCGCTTCATCTCGCGACGCAGCCGCTTGCGGGCCTCGCGGGTCTTCCGCTTGCGCTTGACGCTCGGCTTCTCGTAGAAGCGGCGACGCTTGAGCTCCTGCAGGATGCCCTCTTTGGACATCTTCTGCTTGAGGATCTTCATCGCCTTCTCGAGGCTGTCGCGAACCTCGACTTCGACGGGCTTTCCGAACGAGTTCTCCATGGGGAGGGATGTGGGTACCCGATCGGACGAGCCCGGTCAAGCGAACAGCTCCACCGAGATCAAATCGGGATGCCCAGCTACGCCTTATTGTGCTTGTAGAACAAGGTAATCGTCAGACAGTGGAACTCGGAATCCGAGCTTTGGGTGACGATCTTGTCGACGATCTCGTGGTCGGGGTGGCTGCGGATCCAGTCCGTGATCAGCTCGCCGAGGAGCTCGCGCTCTTTGGCCTTGGTCGCCGAGAACACCTTCACGCCCGTCACGTCGATCAGTCGACCTTCATCCACCGAAGAATTTGCTAAACGAGCCACAGCACCCTCCGTCTTAGATATGCCCAGATCCTGGAGATGCAGCCAGGATCTGGCTTGTTTGATTCTGTCCACTCTGGAGCGAACAATCGTTCCAGTCAATCGGTACTATTCCGATAATGCTGAACAATGGGGTAGCGAGGTCGCAGAGTTAGCACCCTTCCTGGGCCGACCAAAACCGGCGATTTTGAGTGCGCGAAGGTCGGAGTCGACCGCATGCAACCCTCCTCGGCCCTGATAGTGTCCGCGCCTCGAATGGAGAAACTATGCGTCGACTGCTCCTTGTCGTAGCCGTGCTCGCCGGTGCGATGCCCGCTACGGCTGCGCCGGATGTACCTAAACCAAAAGCGATCGGCAAGCTCCCCGGGCTCGAGACCTTCGCGCTCGCCAACGGGCTGCAGGTCGCCGTGCTGCCCGGCGATGGCACCCCGGTCGTGTCGGTCCAGCTGTGGTATCGCGCCGGCTCCAAGGACGAGCCGCGGACCGCGCGCGGCACCGCGCACATGTTCGAGCACCTGATGTTCCAGGGCACGCTGCGCAGCCGGCCGGACGCGTTCTCGACGGCGGTGTCGGCGCTGGGCGGCTACGTCGGGACCGCGACCGACGAGGACGCGACCCACTTCCTGACCACCGTCCCGGCCGCGTACTTCGACTACGCGGTGCAGTTCGAGGCCGAGCGGATGCGCAACTTGCTGCTGCGCAAGCCGGCGATCGACGCCGACCGCGCGCTGATGCGCGACGAGATCGCGCAGCAGAACCAGTCGCCGTTCAACGCCGGCCTGACCCGGATCCTGTCGGTCGCGTATCTCAAGCATCCCTACGCGTGGAACGCGGCCGGCAATCCGCGCGAGCTCGACGCGGTCACCGCCGACAGCCTGAAGAAGTTCTACGACGCGTACTACCAGCCGAACAACGCGCTGCTGGTGATCACCGGCAACGTGACCGTCGCCGACGCGAAGGCCGCGGCCGAGAAGTGGTTCGGCCCGATCCCCAAGGCCAGCGATCCGCCGCGCCCGGCGCAGGCCGAGCCGGCGCAGACCTCGCGCCGCCGCGAGGTCGTCGAGCCCGGCCCGGTCGGGCTGACGCTCGTCGGCTGGCACACGCCGGACGCCAAGGACAAGGACAGCTATCCGCTGCAGCTCGCGTCGATCGTGCTCGGCGCCGGCGAGGGCGCGCGGCTCAAGACCCGGCTCAAGCTGCCCGACGCCAGGACCAAGCGGCCGATCGCGCTCGAGGCCGGCACCGACGCGATCGTCCGCCAGGATCCGGGCATGGTGATCGCGCTCGGCGCGTACATCGATCCGGCGCAGGCCGAGGTGATCGAGAGCGCGATCTTCGATGAGGTCGGCAAGCTGGCGGCGCGCGGGCCGACGGCCGAGGAGCTGCGCAAGGCCAAGAACCAGATCCAGGCCGGCCTGGTGTTCTCGCTCGAGAACGCGCAGGGCCTGGGCGAGGGCCTCGGCCGGTCGTGGATCCTCGTCGGCGATCCGGGGCAGATCCTGCGCGACTTCGACGTGATCGAGAAGGTCACGGCCGCCGACGTCCAGCGCGTGACCAGGCAGTACCTGACCGGCGACGGCGCGACGATCGTGATCGTGCCGCCGCGCACCGCCCCGACCGCGGCGCCCGCGGCCAGGCCCGCGACGCCACCCGCGACCCCACCCGCGGCGCCCGCCGCCAGGCCGGCGGCGCCGTCCGCTCCGTCCACGCCGCCCGCTCCGTCCACGCCGCCCGCCGGGAAGCCGCAATGAACCGCTCGTCCCTGACCCTGACCCTGATCGCGCTCGCCGCCTGCGGTGGCAAGCCCGCCCAGCAGCCGCAGGTGCCCATGCTCCCCGGCGAGGGCACCACCAACCTCGCCAAGCCGGTCGCGCCGCGGCCGCCGCCGGTCACCGACCCGTGGAGCAAGCGCGCCGACCTGGTCGCGGCGCCGGCGCCCAAGGCCCAGGCCCAGGCGCTCGCGCTGCCCAGGTTCGACGAATTCAAGCTGTCGAACGGCCTGGCGGTCTACGTCGTCAAGAGCGACAAGCTGCCGGTGATGGCGATGCAGCTCGCGATCCGCGCCGGCCGGCTGCAGGAGCCCAAGGCGCGGCTCGGCGTCGCCGAGCTGACCGCCGACATGCTGGTCAAGGGCACGACCAAGCACGACGCGCTCGGCCTGGCCAAGGCGATCGACTTCGTCGGCGGCACGATCGCCGCCGACTCGACGTTCGAGGCGACGCTGGTGTCGTGCAGCGTGCTCGCGCGCAGCGCCAACGTCTGCTTCGACCTCGTCCCCGAGATGGTGACCCAGCCGGCGTTCCCCGAGGCCGAGCTGGTCCGGATGCGCGAGACGATGGCGTCGCAGATCCACCAGCGCTACGAGGACCCGGCCAACCTGGCGTCGGCGCACGCGCAGAACTTGCTGTGGGGCGCCGACCACGTCCGCGGCTGGGTGCTCAACGACCAGATGGTCCAGGCGCTGCGCCGCGAGGACGTCGTCGCCTGGCACCGCGCGTGGTACGTGCCGGCCAACGCGATGCTGGTGATCGTCGGCGATGTCGATGCCAGGCAGCTGCGCGGCACGCTCGAGCGCACGTTCGGCCAGTGGAAGAAGGGCCCGGTGCCGCCGGCGCCGACCTATCGCGAGCCCGGGCTGTCGGGCAGCCGGATCCGGCTGGTCGATCGCCCCGGCGCGACCAACACGCAGATCCGGGTCGCGCAGTTCGGCCTCCGCCACGACGACCCGCGGTTCTTCGAGACCCTGGTGTGGAACTACGTGCTCGGCGGCGGCCCGTCGTCGCGGCTGCTCAAGGCGCTGCGCGAGGACGGCAGCGAGGTCTACGCCGCGAGCTCGAGCTTCGACCGCAACGTCGATCGCGGCTCGTTCGTCGCCTCGGCCGTGGTGCGCTCCAACGCCGCGGTCGCGACCGCCAAGCACCTGCTCGGCGAGGTCGCGAAGATGGCCAAGGACGGGCCGAGTGCCGACGAGCTGGCCGCGGCGGTCGCCAACATCGCCGGCAGCTACCCGCTCCGGTTCCAGAGCGCGGCCGACATCGGCGCGGCGCTGATCGGCGCCGAGCTGCACGGCTTTGGCCGCGAGTACCTCACCAACTTCCCGGCGGTGATCGCCGGCGTCGATCAGGCTGCGGCCAAGCGCGCGGCCGGCGAGGTCCTCGATCCCAGGTCGTACGTCGTGGTCCTGGCCGGCGACGCCAAGGATCTCGAGCCGCAGCTGCGCCGCGAGGGCTGGCGCTACGAGCTGGTGTCGAGCTCGACGCAGATCACCGAGCCCCCGGCGGGGCCGGCGATCCCCGACAAGCCGGCCGATCCCGCGGCGGTCGCGGCGGCGCACAAGCTGATCGACGAGGCGATCGCGGCCAAGGGCGGCCGCGCCCGGCTCGCGGCGATCAAGGGCCTGCGCATGGTCGCGTCCGGCACGACCAACATCGGCGGCCAGAACCTGCCGGTCGACATCACCCGGACCCTCGTCCTGCCCGACAAGATGCGGATCGACGCCGTGCTGAAGCCCGCCGGCGCCGGCAAGCCGGTCGAGGTCACCGTCGGCGCGACCGAGGCCGCGGCGTGGCAGCGCGCGCCGGATCAGAAGACCGGCAGCTACGGCCTGGTCGACATCACCGGCGACCAGCTGCAGGACATCGGCTTCGAGCGCTGGCGCGAGCCCGAGCTGATCTTGCTCAAGGCCGGCGACGCCAAGGCGCAGCTCGCGCCGGCGCCGGACGAGACGATCGACGGCAAGCCGTGCGCGGTGGTCACCGTGCAGACGCCGTTCGGCATCGCCGTGCTGCTGTACATCGACAAGCAGACCAAGCTGATCGCGCGCACCGCGTACCGCGACGCCAAGACCTCGGAGACCGATGACTTCTCGGACTACCGGGTGCTGAACGGCCTCAAGGTCGCGTACAAGCGGGTGTCGTCGGGCGCCGGCCGGTCGACCACGCTCGAGATGAAGACGATCGAGCTCGACCCCAAGGTCGATCCGACGGTGTTCGCCAAGCCCGCGAAGTGACGCTGATCCGCAACGCGGTCGTGATCGGCGCCGGGCTGTCCGGCCTGGTCTGCGCGCGGCGGCTGGTGGCGGCGGGGCTCGAGCCGCTGGTGCTCGAGGCCCGGCAGCGGGTCGGCGGCCGGCTGTGGACCGGGCGGGTGGCCGGGGCGGTGGTCGATCTCGGCGGCCAGTGGCTGTCGGTCGATCAGCCGCGGCTCCTGGCGCTGGCGGGCGAGCTGGGCGTGGCGTCGGTGCCGCAGCCGCGGGCGGGCGAGGCGGTGCTGCGCGACGCCGAGGGCCTGTTCGCGCAGCTGGGCGCGGCGTGGGCGCAGTGGCGGGCGATGCGGCGGATCGAGCGGCGGATGCGCGCGGTGCCGATCGCGGCGCCGCAGACGGCGCGCGGGGCGGCGGCGCTCGACGCGGTGACCGTCGGCGACTGGCTCGCCGGGACGATCGCGCACCCGGTGGCGCGGGCGCGGCTGGCGATGCACGCCGAGCTGGTGTTCGCGTCGGACCTCGCCGGGCTGTCGCTGCTGGGCTACCTGGCGCGGATGGCGGCGACCGGCGGGTTCGCGCCGCGCGGGCCCCAGCTGCCGGGCGGCGGGCGCGATCATCGCTTCGTCGGCGGCGCGCAGCAGCTGGCGAGCGCGATCGCCGGCGAGCTGGGCGAGCGCGTGGTGCTGGGCGCGCCGGTGACAGCGGTCCGCGCCGAGCCGGCGCTGGCCGGGGCGGGCGTGGTGGTCGCGACGGCGGACGCGCGCTACGCCGCGAGGCACGTGATCCTGGCGGTGCCGCCGCGGCTGGCGGTGGCGCTGGCGCCGGGGCTGCCGGCCGAGGTCCGGGCGCTGGGCGCGGCGATGCGGCGCGGCGGCGTGGTCAAGTGCTTCGCGGCGTATGCGACGGCGTTCTGGCGCGACGCGGGGCTGTCGGGCGAGGCCTACCGGCCGAGCGGCACGGTGCGCGCGGTGGTCGACGCCACGCCGCCCGACGGCGCGGCCGGCGTGCTGCTAGCTTTCGTCGTCGGCGACGCGGCGGAGGGCTGGCGTGTCCGGGATCCGGACGAGCGACGCGGCGCCGTGCTCGCCGCGCTGACCGAGCTGTTCGGCGACGCCGCGGGCGCGCCGCTCGACTACCTCGAGATGGACTGGGCGGCGGAGCCGTGGACCGACGGCTGCGTCGCCGGCACGCCGCCGGGCGCGCTGACGGCAGGCGCGGCGTGGCGCGGCGCGTTCGGCCGGCTGCACCTCGCCGGCGCCGAGGCCGCGATCCGCTGGCCCGGCTACATGGAGGGCGCGATCGAGGCCGGCGAGCGCGCGGCCGACGCGGTGATCGCTAGCTCATGAGGCTGGGATAGCGCCCGGCCTGGAGCTGCATCCGCGCCATCGACGAGTTCAGCCGGTGGGCGGCGCTCGCGGCGGTGGCGATGCAGATCAGGTGCAGG
>DASWOO010000093.1:0-1841 GCA_036404335.1 Kofleriaceae bacterium | reverse complement strand
GGAACTGCGCCAGGTGGACGCTGTCCGGGTCGCCAGCCCGCTTCGGCATGTGGCTCCAGATGTCCTCCGCCGTGAAGCACAGGATCGGGGCCGCCAGCGTGACCAGCGCGCGCAGGCTCTCGTACAGCACGACCTGGATCGCGCGGCGCGGCGTCGAGTCGGCCGCGTTGCAGTACAGGACGTCCTTGGTGACGTCGGAGTACAGCGCCGACAGATCGACGGTGACGAGCTCGACCAGCAGGCGATGCACGCTGTGCAGGTCGTAGGCCTCGTACGCCTTGCGGGCGCGGGCGACCACGACGTCGAGCCGGGCCAGCAGGTACCGGTCGATGCCGGAGAACGCGTCCTTGGCTTCCATGTCGGCGCGCGTGTGGCGATCCGGCTCGAAGCCCTTGAGGTTGCCGAGCAGGAACCGCGCGGTGTTGCGCAGCTTGCGGTACCACTCCGACAGGCCGTCGAGGATCGCCTGCGAGTACGGGATGTCCGACCGGTACTCGGTCGAGCCGACCCACAGCCGGAACAGCTCGGCGCCGCTCTTCTTGATGACGCTGTCGGGCTCGATGTAGCTGGTCTTCTTGCCCTCGGCCTTGGCCTTCTCGATCGAGCTCTTGGAGTACGGCACGCCGTTGTCGCCGAGCACGAAGCCGTGCGTGATCACCTGGCGGTACGGCGCCTTGCCCTGGATGCCGACGCCGGCGAGCAGCGACGAGTGGAACCAGCCGCGGTGCTGGTCCGAGCCCTCGAGGTAGAGGTCGATGTTCTTGTACTCGGGGTCGCGCGCGATCATCGCGAGCCACGACACGCCGGACTCGAACCAGACATCGACGATGTCCTTCTCGCGCTCGAGCGCGTCGGCCCCGGCGCCGCACTGCTTGCAGGTCGTGCCGGGCGGCACCAGGTCGGTGACCGGCCGGGTCCACCACGCGTCGGCGCCCTCCTTGTCGAAGATCGCCGCGACGTGATCCATCGTGTCGGCCTCGGCGTGCGCGGTGCCGCACTTGCCGCAGTAGAACGTCGGGATCGGCGTGCCCCACAGCCGCTGGCGCGACAGCACCCAGTCCGGCCGGTTCTGGATCATCGCGTAGATCCGGTCGTGGCCCCACGCCGGGACCCATGTCGTCTTGTCGATCTCGGCGAGCGCGCGGTCGCGCAGCCCCTCGTGGTCCATCGCGATGAACCACTGCGGCGTCGCGCGGTACACGATCGGCTGCTTGCAGCGCCAGCAGTGCGCGTACTGGTGCTGGATCCGGTCGGTCGGCGGGTTGAGCAGGAACCCGGTCGCCACGAGGTGCTCGATGATGACCGGGTTGGCCTTCTCGGTGGTGAGCCCGGTCAGCGCGGGGCCGCCATCGATCGCGATGCCGGCGATGTAGCGGCCGGCGTCGTCGAGCGGCGCGTAGGCCGGCAGGCCGTGCGCCATGCCGGTCTTGTAGTCGTCGGCGCCGTGGCCCGGCGCGGTGTGGACCAGGCCGGTGCCGGTGTCGGCGGTGACGTAGTCGGCGAACCACAGCCGCCACGCCTGATCGCCAGCGCCGCTCTGATCGCTCGCCAGGAACGGGTGGCGATAGCGCGCGCCATCGAGCGCGGCCATCTCGCCCGGATCGATCTCGATCGCCTTGGTCAGGTCGCCGCCGCCGATCGCCGCGACGACCTTCTCGGCCAGCTCGCGCGCGACGATCAGGTACTCGCCGGCGTCGTTGGGGTTGGGGAACGCGACGTAGGTCAGCTGCGGGTGCGCGACGATCGCCAGGTTGGCCGGCAGGGTCCACGGCGTGGTCGTCCAGATCACCAGCGCCAGCCGCTTGTCGGCGAGCCGCGCGTCGAGCTTGGCCGTGCGGTCC
>DASWOO010000092.1:0-6616 GCA_036404335.1 Kofleriaceae bacterium | reverse complement strand
GCACGCGCGTCACCGCCTCGCCGTGCGCGCTACGCGCGCTGGTGGGTGCTCTTGAGCGCCCAGTAGATCAGCGCGGGCTGGAAGAACAGCCGCGCGAACCGCTTGTTGTCGGTGTCGAGGCCGAACGCGTCGCGCCGGTTGACGTACTGCGAGATGTTGCCCGGGAACACGGCGACGAAGAACGCGGCGGCGATCTTGCCCACCAGCGCCTCGCGCTTGGCGTCGGCGAGGACGAGGCTCGCGCCGAGCGCGATCTCGGCGATGCCCGAGTAGACGACCGTGCGGTCCGTGTCCAGCGGGACCCAGTCGGGCACCTGGGCGCGGAACGCGCGGCGCGCGAACGTGAGATGGCTGATCCCCGCAAAGACCAGCGTGCTACCGAGCAGGGTGCGGGCGACTCTCGCGAGATTCATGATGCCGGGGCATGGAGCAGCTCCCGTGCCTGGCCCGGGCTTGCGAGAGCGTTCCTAGATCTCCAGGTAGCAGCCCTCGGCCGCGGCGATCACCGGGATGCGGGTGCGTGCCGCGGTGCGCTGCACGACCTCGTCGATCATGTCGTCGGTCGCGTCCGGGCTGTGGTGGAACAGCGCCAGCTGCTTGACACCGGCGCGCTCGGCCACGGCGATCGCCGCGCGCGGCGGCGAGTGGCCCCAGCCCTTGCGGGCCTGCCAGTCGTCGTGGTCGGCGTGCATCGCGTCGTGGATCAGGAGGTCGGCGCCGCGCGCCAGCTCGATCGCCTCGGGCAGCGGATCGTCGACCGACGGGTACTCGACGTCGGACAGGAACGTCACGGCCTTGCCGTCGGCGGTGATCCGCGACGCCGTGGTCCACATCGAGCCGTGCGGCACGGCGATCGTCTGGATCTCGAAGCCGGGCAGCGAGATCGGCTGGCCGGCGACGATCGTCTCGATCGAGACGCCGGCCGCCAGGTTCTCGAGGCCGTTGAGCGGGCTGTAGTGCGGCGCGAGCTGGTTCTGCAGCGTCGCCTCGAGCGAGATGCCGGACAGCGGCGCCGCGCCCAGGATCCGGATCCGGTTGCCCTTGATGAAGAACGGCGTGAAGAACGGCAGGCCCTGGATGTGGTCGAGGTGGGTGTGCGACAGCAGGATCGGTAACGTGCCCTGGCCCCGGCCGAACTCGCAGGCCATCAGCTGCTTGGCCAGCTCGGTCGCGCCGGTGCCCAGATCGATCAGCAGGCGCTCGCCCGCGTCGGTCACCAGCTCGATCGACGTGGTGTTGCCGCCGTAGCGCAGGAACTCGCGGCCGGACATCGCGAACGAGCCGCGCACGCCCCAGAACCGGAGCTTCAAGCGGGCTTCCCCGCGCCGGCCCGGGCGTCGAGCCGCGGCGCCGGAACCGCGCTGGTCTCCTCGGGGCCGACCGGCAGGGTCATGCCCTCGAACGAGGTCAGGACCTCGAGGTTGTGCAGCGCGCCCTTGGCGAGGTACTCGGCCGCGACCTTGTCCATCTGGTCGTCGCCGTGCGACGGCGCGTGGTGGTACAGCACCAGCCGGCGCGCGCGGGCCTCGACGCAGGTCTCGATCGCCTGGTCGGGCGTGGAGTGGCCGTAGTGCGGAAACTTGGCGTACTCGTCGGGCAGGAAGTGCGTGTCGTAGACCACGGTGTCGACCCGATCGAGCCGGCGGATCAGCGCGTCGCGCATCGCCGCCAGCGCCACGACGTCGTCGTCGGACAGGGGCTCGGGGCCGGGCAGGAAGTGCTGCTTGTGCAGGACCTCGGTGAACGGCGCGGTGTCGGCGATATAGGCCCACGACGAGCCGTCGCCGTCGATGCGATAGCCGACCGAGCCGAACGGGTGGTTGAGCGCGATCGGCGTGATGTGGAAGCCGTTGATGTCGAACTCGACGCCGGGCTCGACCTGATGGAACTCGAACACCGCCGGCACCGCCTCGAGCGGCATCGGGAAGAACTCGTGGCGGGTGATGCCGCCGATCACCTGCTGCAGCTCGTCGGCGGCGGTCACCAGGGCGTAGATCGAGATCTTGGTGCCCGGCACGTAGGCCGGGAAGAAGAACGGCAGGCCCTGGATGTGGTCCCAGTGCACGTGCGACAGCAGCACGTGGTAGTGCTGCGGCTGCGGCGCCTCGCGATACAGCTTGTTACCGAGCGCGCGCAGGCCGGTGCCGGCGTCGACGATCAGGGTGTCGCCGCCGCTCGTGCGCGTCTCGACGCACGACGTCTGGCCCCCGTACTTCACGGTGGCGGCGCCAGGCACCGGGTAGCTGCCCCGGACCCCCCAGAAGGTGATCTGCATCGAACCGGCTAATTCTATCTCGTCGGCGCGAAATCCCCAAAACCCGGCGAGTTTGTTATGGAAGCAGGGATGAATTCCAAGCCCAGGGTCCTCGTGATGGGTGCGGGCGGGATCGGCGGTATCGTCGCGGCAACGCTGACGGAAGTCGGCGCCGACGTGTCCGCCGTGACCACCAACCTGGCGATCTGTGCGGCGGTGGAGAAATCCGGGTATCGCGTGCTCGACGGCGGCGAGGAGCGCGCGGTCAAGGGCGCGATCGGCCGCGAGCCGTCCGGCCGCTACGACCTGGTCGTGCTCGCGACCCAGCCGCCCAGCGTCGAGGACGCAGCGCGGACCGCGCTGCCGTTCCTGGCCGACGACGGCGAGGTCGTGGTGCTGCAGAACGGGCTGTGCGAGGAGCGGGTCGCGGCGATCGTCGGCGCCGAGCGGGTGATCGGCGCGATCGTGGCGTGGGGCGCGTCGATGCCCGAGCCGGGGCGGTACGAGCGCACGGCCCACGGCGGGTTCGCGCTCGGCCGCCTGCGCGGCGGCGGCGGCGGCGGCGGCGGCGGTAAGGCCGGCGACCCCGCGCTCCGCCGGGTCGTCGAGCTGCTCGAGGCGATCGGCCCGGTCAGCGTGACCCAGAACCTGCGCGGCGCGCGCTGGAGCAAGCTGGCGCTCAACTGCGCGGTGTCGTCGCTGGGCACGATCGCCGGCGACCGGCTCGGCCCGGTGGTCCGCGTCCGCCGCTACCGGCGGCTCGCGCTCGAGATCATGACCGAGGCCGTGGCGATCGCCCGCGCCGAGGGCGTGGCGCTCGAGAAGGTCTCCGGCACGCTCGACCTCGACTGGATCGCGCTGTCGCCGGTCGACCGCGCGGCGTCGGCGTCGGTCGCGCTGACCGCCAAGCACGCGCTCGTGCTCGCGGTCGGCCTGCGCTACCGCCGGATGCGCAGCTCGATGCTGGCGGCGATCGAGCGCGGACGCACACCCGCGATCGACTTCCTCAACGGCGAGATCACCGCGCGCGGCGCGAAGCACGGCATCGCGACGCCGGTCAACGCCGCGGTCGTCGATGCCGTGTGGGCGATCGCCCGCGGCGAGCAGCCGTCGTCTCGCGCCACGCTCGACGCGACGTGCGCGGCGGCCGGCGTCTAGGAGACGCCGCTAGGACTCCGGGAGCTGCTCGATCGGCGTCTTCGGGTTCAGGTAGGCGGCGAGCTTACCCTGGATGTATTCCTTGGCCTTACCGCGCCACAGGAAGCCAGGATCCTCGCCGTGGAACTTGGCGCGACCGTTGCCGATGGTCAGCTCGCCTTCGATCTTCACGACGAGGTACTTGCCGCTGAACCGGGCCTTCGAGGCCTCGAGCCACGAGACCTTGATGCCGTGCTTGTTCGCGAGGTACTTCCCGAGGATATCGAGCCTGCTGCGGGCTTCATCGTCGGAGAGCGGGGCGTACGGAAAATCGATCTCCATCCCTAGATCCTTTAGTGGTCCGACAAACCGCGGCTCAGATCACGCCGTTGCTCGTCGGTCAGCTGTGCTTCGCAGGCTTCGAACCCGACATGGTCGTTAGCACGGACGAGGCAGTTTCGGACAGCCTCGCTCCACTTTCCTTCGGTGCAGGCCCCGGCGAGCGCGTCCCGCATGGCCGGGAGCTGGTCCGCGACCCGGCGGGAGGTCGCTTCATCGACCCCGGCCGCGGCGAGGTCGTACTTCGCGATCTCGAGGAACTTCGCAGCGGCCGAGCCGCACGACGCCTGGTCGCCGCCGCCCCGGTGGCAGGCCGCGATCACCAGGAGCAGGCCGAGCGCGCGATGCACCGCTAGGTTGTCGGCTCGCCACCGCCGGCTGTCAAGGCCGTGGCGGGGTCCGGGCCGCACGCGTGAGGGTATAGTCGCGCCGTGGCCGCGCCTCCGCGATCGCTGTTGCTGGTCGCGCTGGCGCTCGGCGTGGCGATCCTGGTCATCCAGATCCGGGTGATCGCCGGCGGGCAGACCTGGGATGACACGCGCTACCACACGCAGGTCGCGCCCGCGCGGCTCGCCGCCGCCGACGCCGTGCGCCACGGCGAGCTGCCGGCGTGGTGGGACGGCTCGGGCCTGGGCGTGCCACTCGCCGGCGAGCCGTCGCACGGCGCGCTGTACCCGCTGCACTGGCTCGCGAGCTCGCCGCGCGCGCTCGACGCGATCCTGGTGCTGCACCTGGCGTGGGCCGCCCTCGGCGTCGCGGTGTGGGCCCGCCGGCGCGCGACCGATCACAGCGCGATGGCCGCGGGCGTGCTGATCGCGACGACCGGGATCCTGGCGAGCGCGGCGCTGCGCGGCGCCCTGCCCGCGCTCGCGCACCTGCCGTGGCTCGGCGCGATCGTCGAGCCGCTGGCCGGGCGGCGGCGGGTGTTCGACGCCGACGGCGCGCCGGCGGCGTCGCTGGCGCCCGGCCGGGCGGCGGCCGCGATCGCCGGCCTGCTCGGCGCGATCGCGCTGACCGGCGAGCTCGGCGTGCTGATCGACGCGGTCGCGCTGACCCTGGTGCTCGGCGCGAGCCGCGCGAGCCATCGCTGGCTCGCCGGCGGCGTGGTCGCCGGCCTGGCGATCGGCGCGGCGCAGTGGTTGCCGGCGGTGCTGCAGCTGCCGCTCGGCACGCCGGCGGCGTCGGACCCGATCCCGCTCGCCCGGCTGCTCGAGCTGGTGGTGCCCTCGGCGTCGGGCGCCAGCGTCGCCGACCGCGCGCTGCCCGCGATCGCCGGGGCCGCGCCGTGGGCGCCGAGCCTGTTCATCGGCGCGCCGCTGCTCGCGCTCGCGGCGATCCGCACCCCGGCGCGCCGCATGCTCGGCCTGATCGCCGGCCTGATCGCCGCCGCGCTGATCGTCGGCCGCGGCGGCTGGCCGGCGGTGCTTGGCGCGCCCGAGCTCCACCTCGCCGCGCTCGCGCTCGTGCTCGCCCCGGCCGCGGCCGGCGGCCTCGACGCCCTGCTCGCCGGCCAGCGCCGCGCCACGCTCGCGGTCGCCGCCGGCGCCGGGCTGACCGCGCTCGCGCTGATCGCGTTCGCCGCGCTGCGCGGCCAGCACCCCGAGCTCGCGCCGGCGATCGACCGGACCCTGCTCGACGGCGGTCTGGGCGTGGGGTGCATGGCCGGCGCCGCGGTCGCCGCCTGGCGCGCGGCGGGCATCGCCGGGCCGCGCCGGATCACCCTGGTGTTCGCGCTGCTCGTCGCGCCCGGGGTCGGCGCCGCGCACGCGATCGCGCCGATGATCGACCGGTCGGTGGTCGACGAGCCGCCGGCGTGGATCGCGCTCGCCGATCACCTGCCGCCGCCGGCGCGGGTGTTTCGCCCGCGGTACCTGCGCGACATCACCAGCCTCGAGGACGAGCTCGCGACGTTCGGCGGGACGTCGGCATGGCAGTGGGGCCTGGGTGCGGCGCGCGGTGAGGATCCGGGGCGCCCGGCCGTCCACGACCGGGTATGGCTCGCGGCGGCTCACGAGGGCGGCGTGCTGCTCGATCGGTTCGGCGTCGGGCTCGCGATCCTGCCGTCGACGATGATCAACCCGCGCAAGCTGTCCGCGCTCGGCCGGCGCGGCGGCTACGCCCTGGTCGAGCTGCCGGTCGCGCCACCGGCGTCGGTGATGTCGGGCTGGCGCTGGGCCACCGACCCCGACAACGCGCTCGCGCTGCTGTTCCCCGAGGCTGGCGGCACCGGCCTGCTGCGCGGCACGACCGTGCTCGACGGCGCCGGCCCCGAGGGCCCGACCGGCCGCGATCCGCGGCCCTGCGCGATCCGCGCCTGGCGCGGCAGCGACCTCGACCTGGTCTGCGTCGCCGCCGCGCCGGCGTACGCCGTGGTGTCGTCGACAACCGCGCCGGGCTGGACCGTCACCGTCGACGACGCGCCGACCCCCTGGCTGACCGCCGACGTCCTGCGCCGCGGCGTCGCGATCGGCGCGGGCAGCCACCGCGTCCACTGGCACTACGCCGCGCCGGGCCTCGCGCTCGGCGGCCTGATCGCGCTCGCCGGCGTGCTCGGCGCGATCGGCCTGATGATCCTGGCTCGCCGCGCGCCGGCCGGCGATCCGCCGCTCGTCAACTGAGGTAGCGTTCGCTACCGTGAAGCTCGCGACCTGGAATATCAACTCGATCCGCGCGCGCGAGGAGCGCCTGATCACCTGGCTCGGCCAGGAGCAGCCCGACGTGCTGTGCCTGCAGGAGACCAAGGTCGAGGACCCCGCGTTCCCCGCGGCCGCGCTCCGCAAGTCGGGCTACGAGCTCGCGATCTTTGGCCAGCGCTCCTACAACGGCGTCGCGATCGCGTCGAAGCAGCCGCTGACCGACGTGACCCGCGGGTTCGGCGACGGCGAG
>DASWOO010000091.1:0-2921 GCA_036404335.1 Kofleriaceae bacterium | reverse complement strand
AGGTCGACGCGGCCGTAGAGGATGCGCGCGGCGAGCGGGGCGAGGGCGGCGAGGGCGAGGGCGCGCTCGTCGTCGGTGATCGCCACGGGGCCGGTGACGTGCTCGGCGTCGCCGGTGAACCGCGGGGTCTTGCGGATCGCGTGGGTGATCTCGCCGTCGATCCAGACGAGCGAGCGCTCGCCGTAGCTGTCGACTGAGTCGACGTACGCCTGGATCAGGGCGGCGCCGTGCGCGGTGATCGAGGCGAGGTGGGCGAGGGCGGCCGGATCAGCTGGCGCGAACCGGCGCGTGGCGATCGAGCCGGCGCCGATCTCGGGCTTGATGACGATCGAGGTGGAGAACTGCGACAGATCGGCGGTGGCGCCGCGCTCGACGACCAGGGTCGGCACGACCGCGACGCCGCGCGCGGCGAGGTCGAGCAGGTAGCGCTTGCGGAGGTTGCCGCGGACGACGTCGGCGGGGTTGCAGAGCGGGGCGGCGGCGCTGGCGCGCGCGAGCCAGGCCTCGAACGCCGCGGGCGCGAGCGGGTAGTTCCAGGTCGAGCGGATCAGGGTCGGGATCGGCGCGTCCCAGTCGGCGGCGGGGTCGTCCCAGCCGACGAGCCGGGCGTCGTAGCCGGCGGCGGCGAGCGCGGCGGCGAGCGGCGCCTCATCGTAGTCGGGCTCGGGCAGGCGGGCGCAGGTGGCGATGCGGAGCTTCACGACAGCGCCTCCAGG
Source organism: Kofleriaceae bacterium (assembly GCA_036404335.1). Lineage (GTDB taxonomy): Bacteria > Myxococcota_A > Polyangia > Haliangiales > Haliangiaceae > JABFXX01. The sequence goes on along the minus strand of DASWOO010000091.1, from coordinate 2,205 downwards.
AGATCATCGAGCAGGTCGGCCTCGTGCTCGAGGCCCACCGAGAGCCGGAGCAGGTCGGGCGGGGTCGGCGTGGCCGGGCCCTCGACGGTGGCGCGGTGCTCGACCAGGCTCTCGACGCCGCCGAGCGAGGTCGCCGGGACCCAGAGCTTGAGCCGCTTGACGACCTCGAGCGCGCGGGCGGCGCCGCCGCCGACCTGGATCGACAGCATGCCGCCGAACCCGCGCTGCATCTGCCGGCGGGCGAGGGCGTGCTGCGGATGGCCGGGGAGCCCGGGGTAGCGCACGGTGACGCCGCGCCCGGCGAGGGCCTCGGCGAGCCGCAGCGCGGTCCCGCTGGCGCGCTCGACGCGAACGAACAGCGTCCGCATCCCGCGGAGCAGGAGGAACGCGTCGACCGGGCCCAGGCACGGGCCCTCGTCGTGGCGCAGCTCGGCGATCTGCGCCCAGGCGTCGTCGGCGTCGCGGGTGACCAGCGCGCCGGCGAGCACGTCGGAGTGGCCGGCGAGGTACTTGGTCGCCGCGTGCATCACCAGGTCGGCGCCGAGCGCGAGCGGCTGGCTGTGGACCGGCGTGGCGCAGGTCGAGTCGACGGCGAGCCGGGCGCCGGCCCGGTGCGCGAGCTCGGCGATCGCGGCGATGTCGGTCAGCTCCCAGGTCGGGTTGGCCGGGGTCTCGATCCAGACGAGGCGCGTGGTCGGCCGGATCGCGGCGCGGACCGCGTCGAGGTCGGTCATGTCGACCGCGTCGTGGGCGACGCCCCACCGGGCGCAGAACCGGCCGAGCCAGCTGCGCAGCGCGAAGTAGGCGACGCGCGGGCTGAGGATGTGATCGCCGGGGCGGAGCTGGGCGCGGATCGCGGCGGTGGCCGCCGCCATGCCGGACGAGAACGTCAGGGCCGCGGCGCCGCCTTCGAGCTGGGCGAGCACGCGCTCGGCGGTCTTGGGCGTGGGGTTATCGTCGCGGGTGTAGACCGGGCCGCGCGGCTGGTAGCCGGCGTCGCGCGCGTACGTGGTGGCGAGGTGGATCGGCGGGACCAGCGCCCCGGTCGGCTCGTCGATCGCGTGCAGCGCCTGGGCGGCGACGGTCTCGGGCTTCACCCCGGACGTGTATCACGGGGCCCTGGGCGCGAGCGCCGCCGGCACCGGATCGTCGGGGAGCAGGAACCCGTAGCGGGTCATGACCTCGCGGCCATCCTTCGACGCGACGAACTCGGCGAACTGGCGCGCGGCCTTGGCGTCCTCGCCGGTGCCGCACACCACCATCGCCTGGTCGAGCGGGCTGTGCAGCGCCGGATCGATCGCCAGGAACGCGCCGCCGTCGTCGACCACCGCGAGCGACAGCGCGACGATCGCGGCGTCGGCGTTGTGGTTGTGGGCGTACAACATCGTGGTCTGGATGTTGTCGCCCAGCACGATGCGGTCGGCGATCTTGGGCCACACGCCCGCCTTGTCGAGCGCCTCCTTGGCGGCCTTGCCGTACGGCGCGTGCTCGGGGTTGGCGATCGCGATCTTGCGGAACCGCGGGTCGGCCAGGTCGTCGAGCGTGGCCGGCGCGGCGGTGCCGGTCGGCGTCCACACCACGATGCGGCCGCGCGCGTACGAGTGCGCGGTCGCGCCGTCGCACTTGCCCGACTTGACGACCTGGTCGACGTAGCCGCGGTTGGCCGCGGCGAACATCGCGAACGGCGCGCCCTGCTCGATCTGCTTGGCGAGCAGCCCGCTCGAGCCGAACTCGACGTCGAGCGCGATGCCGGTCCGGGCCTTGAACTCGGTGCCAAGCTCGGTGAACGCGCGCGCCAGATCCGCCGCCGCGGCGATCCGGACCTTGTGGTCATCGGGGTGCTTGCCGCACCCGGCCGCGACGAGGATGAGGCCGGCGGCCAGCACGCTGCGCATGCCGCAGCCTAACGTGGCCCGGGGCGGCGACGACGACGCACATCACGATTGTTCATATTGTAACTAGGTTATAACAACGGCGATGGATCGCCGGGTTGTCATCATCGAGGACGAACGCGACGTCGCCCGCTTGCTCGAGTTCAACCTGCGCAGCGCGGGGTTCGAGGTAGCGTCGGCGGCCAACGGCACCGACGGGCTCGCCGCGGTGCTGCAGCACCGCCCCGACGTCGTGATCCTCGACCTGATGCTGCCCGACCGCTCGGGCTACGACGTGTGCAAGGCGATCCGCGCCGACGCCGTGGTCGGCGAC
>DASWOO010000090.1:0-5389 GCA_036404335.1 Kofleriaceae bacterium | reverse complement strand
GGGTACGCGTTGGGCGCGTACAGGCCGATCGCGAGATGGAGCCCGGGCACGCGGCCGCCGAGATCGGTGATGAACGCGACGACCGGCACCGGCTGGACCGAGCCGATGCCCAGCGGCGGGCTCGGCTTGTTCTTCGACAGCAAGAACGGCTGATTGGCGTAGGTGTAGGCCTCGCCGTCGACGGCGTCGTAGGTGCCGCGGCGCTGGAACTGCATCGCGTAGCTGATCATCGCCGCCGAGATCGTGATCGTGTTGCCCTGAGCCTTGGCGATGCCGGCCGGGTTGAGCGAGATCGCCTCGCCGTCGTCGGCGGACGCCACGCCCGCGCCGGCGCGCGACGTCGACACCGCGCCGGCGCCCGGCAAGAACAGGCCGCCTGCCGCCGCGACCTGCGGCACGCACGCAGCCCCGGCGAATACCAGCCAGCGGGAGAGCTTCATTGCGCCCGCGACGCTACCTCAGCCTTGCGACGTTCCACTAGCCCAATATGGGTCAACAGGATCGCGACCGCCGCCGGGGTCACGCCGCTGATCCGCGACGCCTGGCCGACCGAGCGCGGGCGAATTGCCTCGAGCTTCTCGACCGCCTCGTTCGACAGCCCCGGGATCCCCCGGTAATCGATCGCGTCCGGAACCCGGACGCTGTCGGCGCGCTGGAGCCGCACCGCGTCGGCCTCCTGGCGGCGCAGGTAACCTTCGTAGCCCAGCTCGATCTCGACCCGCTCGAGCGCGGCGGGGCCGGCGGTCCCGGGCGCGAGGCCGGCGGCATCGGCGACCTGCTCGACCGCGCGCCAGTCGAGCTCGGGGCGGCGCAGCAGCTCGGCGAGCGTCGCGCGCCGGCCGACCACCGGCGCCGAGCCGAGCCGCGCGAGCTGGGCGTTGACCGCGTCGGTCCCGGTCACCGACGCGCGCTCGGCGCGATCGCGCGCGGCGGCGAGCTCGGCGCACCACGCCTCGTAGGTCCGCCACCGGTCGTCGTCGACCAGGCCGAGCCGGCGGCCGATCGGCAGCAGGCGATCGACCGTGTTGTCCTCGCGCAGCAGCAACCGGAACTCGGCGCGCGACGTCATCATCCGGTACGGCTCCTGGGTGCCGCGGGTCGTCAGGTCGTCGACCAGCACGCCGGCGTAGGCCTGGTCGCGGCGCAGGATCAGCGGCTCGGTGTCGCCCGGCCCGAAGCCCAGGGCGAGCGCGGCGTTGATCCCGGCGAGCAGGCCCTGGATCGCGGCCTCCTCGTAGCCCGACGTGCCGTTGATCTGCCCGGCGTGGTACAGGCCGGCGACCCGCCGGGTCTCGAGCGTCGGCAGCACCTCGCGCGGGTCGATGAAGTCGTACTCGACCGCGTAGCCCGGGCGCGTCATCTCGGCGCGCTCGAGGCCGGGGATCGTGCGCAGAAACGCGAGCTGGACGTCGAACGGCAGCGACGTCGAGATCCCGTTGGGGTAGACCTCGCTGCCCTCGATGGTCTCGGGCTCGAGGAAGATCTGGTGGCGGTCCTTGTCCGCGAACCGGACGATCTTGTCCTCGATGCTCGGGCAGTAGCGCGGGCCGGTGCCCTGGATGTCCTTGCGGTACAGCGGCGAGCGCGGCAGGCCGTCGCGGATGATCGCGTGGGTCCTGGCGTTGGTGTAGGTGATCCAGCACGGCAGCTGGGGCAGCGGCGGCCGGAACGCCTCGCCGCCGCGCCAGCGAAACGTCGGCGGCGGGTCGTCGCCGTGCTGCAGCTCGAGGCCGGCGACGTCGAGGGTCCTGGCGTCGAGCCGGCACGGCGTGCCGGTCTTGAGCCGGGCGAGCGGGAAGCCGAGCCGGTCGAGCGAATGCGACAGGCTGACCGCCGGGGCCTCGCCCGCCCGGCCGCCGGCGGACCGGGCGTCGCCGACGAAGATCGCGCCGCGCAGGAACGTGCCGGTCGTGAGGATCACGGCCTTCGCGCGGTAGCGGACGCCGATCGCCGAGGTCACGCCGACCACGCGCGGCCGGGGGCCTGCCTCGTCGATGTGCAGCTCGGCGACCTCGCCCTGGCGCAGCGCCAGGTTCGGGCAGCGCTCGAGCGCGAGCCGCATCGCCTCGCGGTAGCGGCGCTTGTCAGCCTGGGCGCGGGTCGAGCGCACCGCCGGGCCCTTCGACGCGTTGAGCCGGCGGAACTGGATGCCGGTGTCGTCGATCACCCGCGCCATCTCGCCGCCCAGCGCGTCGATCTCCTTGACCAGGTGGCCCTTGGCCACGCCGCCGATCGCCGGGTTGCACGACATCTGCGCGACCATCTCGAGGTTGCCGGTCAGGACCAGCGTGCGCGCGCCGAGCCGGGCGGCGGCGAGCCCGGCCTCGCAGCCGGCGTGGCCGGCGCCGACGATGATCACGTCGTAGTCGTCGGGATAGGCGTAGGCCATGGCCGGCTACTGCCCGAGCGGGGCGTGGTCCGGCGCGGTGTCCGGCGCCGCGTCCATGCCGTCGGGCGTCTGGCGATCGCCGTGGCCGCAGGTGTCGTCGCCGTGCTCCTTGAACGCCGGGTGCTTGTAGATGTCGAGGGTCAGGCGGACGAGCAGCTCGCTGGGGTGCTGCTGGTCGGGCGCCTTGCCGTGGTCCCACGAGATCGCCTTGACCTTGGTCGTGCCGCAGCGATCGAACAGGTTCTTGGTCCGGCCCGAGGCGTACTGCGCCTTGTTGGCCTCGAGCTCCTCGAACGAGCACACGCCGGGCGAGCCGCACGCGAACTGGAACGTGTCGTACCAGCTCTTCGTGGTCGTGCCGAGCTCGTGGATCGCGAGCGCGACCGACACGCCGTCGGGGTTCGATGCCCGCAGCTCGACCTGCTGCGCGCCGGTCGGCAGATCGACGTAGAAGCACGCGTCGGCGCGCTCGGCGCTCTTGTACAGGACGTCGTGGCCGTTGATCGTCAGCCACAGCTCCTGCGGCGTCGGCCCGAGCCGGAACTCGAACCGCTTGTGGGCGGCGTCGTTGGGCGTGCCGGCGCCGCCGTCGCCCGCGCCGTCGCGGCACGCGCAATGGCCGGCCTGGCACAGGTTGCCGGCGAGCACCGCGCGGGTCTCCTTGGCCGGAGGCGGGGCGATCTCGATCTGCTGGGCGGAGGCCCCGCAGCCGAGCAGCACGAGGCTGGCCAGAGATATCGTTCGCATGGCGTGTGTTATCGCACGCATCTCGGGCAACGGCGGAGCGGTCCTGGCGGTCGAAGCGTGCGGTTGATCCCTTGCCGCGGGCGGTGTATCAACCAAACTTTCCGGCAAGGTCTCATGATCTCGAAGCAATTGCTCCTTAGGATCGCGGTCACGCTCTGCCTCGGCGCCGCCGCGTGCGGCAAGGCCGGCACGGGTGGCACCGTCGAGTACTCGGTGTCGGCGCAGAAGAACTACGACAAGGGGCTGAAGGAGCTCGAGGAGAAGGACTGGATCGCCGCGGCGAAGTACTTCGGGTTCATCAAGACCCGGTTCCCGTACTCGAAGTACGCGACCCTGGCCGAGCTGCGGCTCGCGGACGCCGAGTTCGGCGCCGACCAGTACCTCGAGGCGATCGACAGCTACCGGCTGTTCATCAAGTTTCACCCGACCCACGAGATGGTCGCCAACGGCTACGCCACGTTCCGGATCGGCGAGGGCTACGCCAAGCAGCTGTCCGGCGACTTCTGGCTGTTCCCGCCGAGCTACGAGAAGGACCAGTCCTCGACCGAGGACGCGGTCAACGAGCTCAAGAGCTTCCTCGACAAGTATCCGGACTCGCCGTACCGCGACAAGGCCAAGACCATCCTGATCAAGGTCGGCAAGCGGCTCGCCGATCACGAGTGGTACGTCGCGCGCTACTACTGGGACCGCGGCAAGCCGATGGGCACCGTGATGCGGCTGCGGCGACTGCTCGACCGCTACCGCGGGGTCGGCTACGACGAGGAGGCGATGTGGCTGCTCGGCCGCGCGTACGTCGCGGTCGCGATGCCCGATCGCGCCAAGCTGGTGTGGACCGAGCTGGTCGACAAGTTCCCCAAGAGCGAGCGGGCCGGCGAGGCTCGCTCGGCGCTGACCGGCCTGCACAACGTGCCGACCGCGGCGCCGCGCCCCCTGCCCGGCGCGCCGTCGCCGACCCCACCGGCCAAGGCCGCGCCGATCGCCCCGACCGCGCAGCCGGCCGAGCCCGCGCAGACCGGCCCCGACCCCAACGCGCCCCCGCCGGGCGCCGCGCCCGGCCCGGCCCAGCCGCCCGCCGCGCCGCTGACCCCGTCGTCACCGGCCACCGGCGGCGGCAACCAGCCGAACTAGCCGAGCTCGGCTTACTCGCCGAGCCTGGCGGTCAGCGCGAGGCCGACGCCGGGGCCATAGCTGACCGGGTCGCGGACGACGTCCTGGTGGACGACGGCGAGCGCGGACAGCCAGTCGGTGAGCGCCAGCTCGGCGCCGGCCTCGACCAGGACGTTGAGCGGGCCGTTGCGGACGTCGCCGTCGTTGAACACGAGCACGCCCTCGGACTTGCGCGTGGTCGTCGGGTGGTTGCGGGCGTACGCGCCGCCGAACAGGGTGAGCGCGCCGGTGCGATAGCTCGGGGTGACGCCGAGGCCGACGCTGACCGGGTTGGCGCGGCCGTCGTAGACGCGCGGCTTCTCGCAGCCGCCGCAGGTGACGTATTCGACGTAGGGCGTGGACCACACGGTGAGCTCGGCGCGGGCGGCGATCACCAGGCCGGGGGTGCTGGTCGGGAACGCGTAGCCGAACAGCGCGCCGTAGCCGCGGACGTTGCCCCGGACGATCGGCGCCTGGGTAGGATCGGGCTTGTGCGAGGTCGAGCCGAAGCCCTCGTCGTACGCCAGGCCCACCGTCGCGTCGCGGCCGACCCGGAACCGCACCTCGTCGCGCATCTCGGTGCCGGGGACCTCGACCGCCTGGGTCGCGTCGCCGACGCTCGGCTTGATGAAGTCGGTGAGGTTCCCAAGGCCCGCGCTGAGCTCGGCGGCCGAGGTCAGCGGCTGGCCCGACGTCAGCGGCACGCTCGGGTGGGGGACGCGCGCGTTGCGCTGGACCGTGCCGGTGCAGCCGGTGGTGGCGAGCAGAGCGAGTAACGCGAACAGGACGACGCGGTGCATGATCGAGCTTCCTAGCAAGCTCAGGGCGCAGGTCGGACCGCGCAGCGATCGCGAGGCAGATCGGGCACTTGTGGTTCGCGAGATCACGCCGCGCGATGAATCGTCACCGCCGCGCGCGGCGAGGTTTCACCACCCGCCGCTGGCCTTGTCGTCTTTGTCGTCCTTATCGTCTTGATGATCGTCTTTGTCGGCTTTTGCCTTCTCGACGCCCTCGGGCATCTGCAGGATGACGACAAAGTCATTGATCGGCTTGGCCAGGACCTCGGCGACCGCACCCTCGCCGTCGTCGATCACGCTGCGGATCGAC
>DASWOO010000089.1:0-2687 GCA_036404335.1 Kofleriaceae bacterium | reverse complement strand
AATCCGGTCGACCGGGGTCATCAGCAGCGGCGTGGCGTACCAGTCGTGCGGCGGGCGGCCGACCGGCGCGCGTGCAACGGCTACGGCGCGGGCTTGTCGCCGAGCGTCGCCCGCAGCTCGCGCTTGAGCAGCTTGCCGCTCGGGTTCTTGGGCAGCGCGTCGGCGAACACGACGCGCTTGGGCACCTTGAACCCGGCGAGCCGGGCCTTGCAGTGCGCGATCACCGCCGGCTCGTCGAGCGCGTGCCCGGGCTTGCCGACGACCACCGCGGTCACCGCCTCGATCCAGTACGGGTCCGGCAGGCCGACCACCGCGACCTCGGACACGCCGGCGAGCTGGTAGATCGCCTCCTCGACCTCGCGGCTCGCCACGTTCTCGCCGCCGGTCTTGATCATGTCCTTCTTGCGATCGACGACGGTGATGTAGCCCTCGGCGTCGACGGTAGCCAGGTCGCCGGAGTGAAACCAGCCGCCGGCGAACGCCGCGGCGGTGCGCTCGGCGTCGCGGTAATACCCGGACAAGAGCTGCGGCGAGCGATGCACGATCTCGCCGATCGCGCCCGGCGCGACGTCCTGCAGGTCGTCGTCGACGACGCGGGTCTCGACGTTGAGCACCGGCTTGCCCGCCGACCCGGCCTTGCGCAGCTGGTCCTCGGGCCGGAGCACCGTCGCCAGCGGCGCGATCTCGGTCTGGCCGTAGAAGTTCCACAGCCGGACGCCGGGCAGCCGGGCCAGCAGCTCGCGCAGGACCTCGACCGGCATGATCGACGCGCCGTAGTAGCCCTTGGTCAGCGCGAGCGCCTCGGGCACCAGCGCCGGCGAGCGCAGCAGCGAGATCCACACCGACGGCGGCGCGAAGAACGACGTGATCTGGTGGCGCTCGAACAGCGCGAGGAGGTTGTCCGGCGCTGGCGACGCGGTGATCACGTTGGTCGCGCCGACGTAGATCGCCGGGCCGAGGAACACGTCGAGCTGGGCGCAGTGATACAGCGGCAGCGCGTGCAGCACGCGGTCGCCCTCGGCGAGCTCGCCCTCGATCACGCAGCTGACGTACTCCCAGAGCAGCGCCTCGTGGCTCAGCATCGCGCCCTTGGGCCGCGCCTCGGTGCCGCTGGTGTAGATGATCTGCGCCAGGGCGCGCGGGTCGAGCTCGACCTCGGGCGCGCGATCGTCCTGGGCGAGCAGCGCCTCGAACGTGACCATGCCGTCCGGCGCGGCGCCGCCCGCCTCGCCCGGCAGCCAGATCGTCGCCTCCACCGCGTGCTCGCCCAGCGCCAGCGCGGCGGCGCCGAGCGCCACGAGCTCGGGGCCGACCGCGAGCAGCCGCGCCCCGGCGTGGCGCACGACGTACGCGACCTCGTCGGCGGTGAGCATGAAGTTAACCGGCACCAGCACGGCGCCGAGCCGGGCCAGCGCGAACCGCAGCGCGACGAACGCGTGCGAGTTGCGCGCGAGGATCGCCACGCGATCACCGGTCGCGAGGCCGCGCGCCGCGAGCCCGCGCGCCAGCCGGTTCACCCGCCGGTCGAGCTCGGCGTACGTCCACGCCACGTCGCCGCAGATCACCGCCAGCTTGTCCGGCGACCGCCGCGCCGTGCGCCGCAGCAGATCGCCGAGCGCCTGGCCGCGGATCACGGCGCCACTTCGATCTTGGCCCCCGGCGGCACGGTGACCCGCGCGACCTCCACGCGCGCCATCGGATCGGGCTTGGCGCCGGCGTTGATCCCGAGCTGGAGCACGATGATGTCGGTGCCGCCCTGGATCACCGCGTGGAGCTCGGTGCCGGTGCCGCCGGTCCGGCACGCCACGCCGCTGACCGCGTGCATGTCGGGCGCCGGCGCGATCACCGCGCACGCGCCCTTGTAGCGGCCGAGCGGCCGGCTGATCTGCTTGCCGGTCTCGTCGGTCGTCGCCAGGAACACGTCGGCCATCGGGTCGGCGGGCTCGCCCGGCGCCGGCGCGACCTGCGCGATGCCCCACGACAGCGACACCTTCTTGGCGATCATCGGCTCGCCGGCGGGCGGCCTGGGCGATCCGCCACAGCCATCGAAGATCACGCCGGTCAGTGCGAGGAGGATCACGACGCGCGTCATGCAGCGAACGTACTACACGGGTAAGATGCCGGCATGTCCCTGGCCCGCCTGGTCGTGATCGAGGGTCCGGATGCCGGCCGCGAGTTCGAGATCCCGATGCGCGGCGGCGTGGTCGGGCGCGGCGACGGCAGCCTGGTCCAGCTCACCGATCCGACGGTGTCGCGGCAGCACGGCCTGCTCGAGCTGCGCGACGGCCAGCTGTGCTGGGTCGACGACAAGACGCGCACGCTGGTCAACGGCAAGCCGGTCGCGCACCACGTGCTCGGCGTCAACGACGAGATCGTGATCGGCGCGACCCGCCTGGTCTACCTGCCGGTCGAGGGCGTCGCCCTGACCCGCGCGTCGGCGCACGTCACGATGGAGGTCGGCAGCCGCCAGCTCCTGGCGCTGACCGGCGACCCCAGCGACCAGCGCGCCCGCCGCCACCTCGCGGCGCTGGCCCAGCTCGGCGATCGGCTGCGCGCGGAGTCGGCCGCGGGGCGCGACGCGGTGGCCCGCGCCGCCGGCGACGCCGCCCTGACCACGCTCGGCGCGCACCGCGCGTTCGTGCTGTCGGCGTCGCCGGGCTCGCGGCGGGTCACGCCGGTCGCGGCCA
>DASWOO010000088.1:0-3279 GCA_036404335.1 Kofleriaceae bacterium | reverse complement strand
GGGGTCGGATGTCCCCACGCCGGCGGACACTGTCCGGTGGCCGGACAGGCCGGACAGCGCCCGGCTGCAACCGCGCGCGATCGCTGGTGGCGCGCTGGCGCGGCGCTTGGAATGGATCGGCCGCATGAAGATCCAGAAGCTGCATCCGCTCGAACATCACGCCTCGTTCCGCGCGCTGGTCGCCGCGGCGTCGCCTGTCGCCGAACTCGCCACCCGGCTCGCCCAGCGCGACCTGCTGCGAGCCTACGCGATGGCGTGCTGCGACCTCGCGCATGGCTTCGCGGCGCCGCCCGACAGCGAGCCGCGGCGCGCCGCGCATCACCGGGCGTGGATCAGCGTCCGGGCGATCGACCGCGCGATCACCGAGGCGGTTCACAGCCGGCGCGCGACCGCCGAGACCGTCAAGCGCGCGCAGCGGGCGATCGATCGCGCCGACATCCTCGTGGGCGCGCTGCTGCCGAACTGACCGCCGCCACATCGCAGGACGTGAGATGGAGGCGTAGATGGGATGACCAGAGTGAAAAATTAGCGGCCAGCTGTGCTCGTCTCACGCAGGCGAGGTCAAACTCTCGTGAAGCGAAGCGGAAAGCCCGGTGATGGCCGGCCGACATCGGGCATCATGATCGGTGGGTGAGCTCCGACGCCAACCATGACAGTCTGATCGGCGAGGTCCTGGCCTCGCGCTATTGCATCGAGGCGCTGATCGGCGAAGGTGCGATGGGCGCGGTGTACCGCGCGCGCCACATCAAGGTCGGCCGGGCGTTCGCGATCAAGGTCCTGCACCCGCGGTTCTCCGGCGAGGAGCGCTCGGCCAAGCGGTTCGCGCGCGAGGCCGAGGTCGCCGGCACGCTGCACCACCCGAACGTGGTCAGCGTCGTCGACGTCGGGGATCTGGCCGACGGCCGCAAGTTCCTCGTCATGGAGTATGCCGAGGGCATCACCCTGCTCGATCTGATCAACGACACCGCGCCGATGTCGCCGGCGCGGATGATCTCGCTCGTCCGCCAGCTGTGCAACGGCCTGGCGCACGCGCACGAGCTCGGCCTGATCCACCGCGACTTCAAGCCCGACAACGTCATCGTCGAGCGCGATCGCCACGGCAACGAGACGCCGCGCATCGTCGACTTCGGCACGGCGATCCTGCGCGAGGACGTCGAGTCGAGCACCGAGCGGCTGACGACCCGCGGCCTGGTGCTCGGCACGCCGCACTACATGTCGCCGGAGCACGCGACCGGTCAGCCGATCGATCACCGGATCGACCTGTTCGCGCTCGGCGTGACCTGCTTCGAGATGATGACCGGGCACTCGCCGTTCGAGGGCGATGGCGTCGACGTCGCGCGCGCCAATCTGCTGCAAGAGACGCCGGTGATGAGCGTGCGCGTGCCGGGGCTGCTAGTCGATCCGCTGCTCGAGGCGTTCACCCGCAAGCTGATGAACAAGCAGCGCGACGACCGGCCGGCGACCGCCGTGGCCGCGCGCGAGCTGATCGATCTGATCGAGAAGGACCGGCCGGCGGCGGCGATCGCGCTGGGCGTGCCGGGCGACGAGGTGGCCAAGCCCAGGACGAAGACGCCGGTGCCGGCGCAGCTGCAGTCGCAGCCGATCCCGTTCGAGGTCGACGTCGGCGACCTGCTGCCGGTGGCCACGCCGCCGATGGAGCCGCCGGGCATGATGCAGCCAGGCCAGCCGGGCCAGCTCGGCATGATGCAGCCGGGCCAGCACGGCATGATGATGCAGCCGGGCTGGCAGCAGCCGGGCATGATGATGCAGCCAGGCTGGCAGCAGCCGGGCCAGCCCGGCATGATGATGCAGCCGGGCCAGCCCGGCATGATGATGCAGCCGGGCCAGCCCGGCATGATGATGCAGCCGGGCCAGCCCGGCATGATGATGCAGCCGGGCTGGCCGCAGGCGCAGGTGCCGTGGCCGACGCCGTACGCCGGGCCGCCGCAGGCATGGCAGCGCCCGCCGAGCTCGCCGCCCTACGCGGCCGAGCAGCCGCGGTTCCGGGTGCAGCCGGAGGCGACCGAGGTGCTGTCGCCGAAGCGGCCGTTCCCGTGGCGCCTGGTGATCCCCGGCGTGGCCGGCCTCGCGGTGCTGGTGACGATGGTGATCGCGGTCCGCGGCCACGAGGCCAGGCAGGCGCCGGCGAACCGCGTCGAGTACTCGTCGTTGACGGCGAGCGCCGCCGCGAATCCGCCCGCTGCCGCGCCGGCCCCCGTCGCCGTCGCCGTCGTGCCCAGCGCACCACCCATCGCCGCCGCGCCCACCGCAGCGATCGCCGCGCCCGCACCCACCGCAGTGATCGCCGCGCCCGCCGCGCCCGCCGCCCGACCCGCACTCGCCACCGCCGCCGATATCGCGGCCAAGCCCGCGCGGCCCGCCCGGCCGGCGCACGCCGACGACCTCGACGCCGGCGCGGCCCGGCCACCCGCCACGGCCGCCGCGCGCACGTCGGCGCTCGCGCCGGCGCCGGCCGCCCATCCGATCACCATGCCGATGTCGGCCAGCGGCGTCGCCGAGCTCTACGCCAGCGTCGGCCGCCAGCTCAAGGCGCTCGACGCCGCGCGCGGCTCGGCGGCCGCGCACGACCTGTGGCAGCCCTACCTCCGGATCCGGATCAACGAGGCGATCAGCACCCCGGCCAAGATCAACGAAGCCAGCGCGATCCTGTATCGCATCGAGGATCAGGTCCAGCACCTCAGCGCGCCCCCCCGCTGATCCTCGCGGCTACGCGCGCACCCACAGCTCGAGGTAGTCGCCGCCCGCTGGCTCGCGCGCCCGCTGCTGGTAGCCCGCCGGCAGGGTGCCGCCGAACCCGTAGTAGGTCACGACCCGCACCCCGGGCCGCGCCTCGGCGAGCCGCTGCTCGATCCGCCGCAGCGTCGCCTGGATCGTCGCGTAGCGCACGAACGCGCTGGCGTGCGGCGCCAGCATCAGCGTCGTGAACGGGTTGTAGAAGTAGAGCGCGTCGAACTCGTCCCACGCGAGCCGCGAGCCGTCGCCGTGCACGAACCGGGTGCGGTCCTCGAGGCCCATCGCCCACGCCGCGTGGCTCGCGGCCGCGACCAGCATCGGATCCTGCTCGATGCCCCACCACGTCGCCGAGGTCATGCTCGCGCCGACCAGGCACAGCTTGCCGACCCCGGCGCCGACGTCGAGCACCCGCTGGCCCTCGCCCGGCGCGAGCAGCCCCGCGACCTGGCGCGCGACCTCGATCGGCGTCCAGTGCAGGATCGACCGCTCGCGCAGCTCCTCGGGGAACACCGCGTCGAGCGCCTC
>DASWOO010000087.1:0-2439 GCA_036404335.1 Kofleriaceae bacterium | reverse complement strand
GACGGGGCAGACATCCCCCGGGTGTAGCGCAAGTCATTCTCGCGCGCTGCCGATGATCAGCTATGCTCGCCGCCATGATGAAGCGACGTGACGCGCTCAAGGCCATCGGTCGGATCGGCGCTGCGGCCAGCGTGGCTCGGTTCCTGCCAAGCTGTGGTGGCGGCAGCAGCGGCCCGGGCACCATCGACACCTACGTCTACATGATGATGGAGAACCGGAGCTACGATCACTTCTTCGGCGCGCGCTCGGCGCTCGAGGGCAAGCCCGGCGACGGGCTCGACCTGTCGGGCATGACGATGTTCAACAAGGACCTCAACGGTCAGATCGTCTATCCGTTTCACCCCGATCGCCTGTCGCTGTGCGACGTCGATCCGCCGCACGGCTGGGACCCGCTGCACGCGGCGTGGAATAGCGGCGCCAACGACGGCTTCCTCGCCCAGCACCAGAAGCAGTACGACGCGACCCAGCAGCAGGTCATGCAGTACCTGACCCGCAACGAGCTGCCGGTGTCGTGGGCGCTGGCCGACCAGTACGCGACCGCGGATCGCTGGTTCTGCTCGGTGATGGGCCCGACCTGGCCCAACCGGTTCTACTGGCACACCGGGACGTCGGGCGGGCTCAAGGATAACAACCTCCCCGGCACCAACCTGCCCTGGCCGTCGATCTACAACCGGCTGAACGACAAGGGCGTCGACTGGGCCTATTACTTCGGCTCGGTGCCGGTGGTGTCGGCGATCGCCAACGTGGACGTCAGCAAGAACGTCAAGTACTTCGACGACTTCGCCGACGACGCCAAGGCCGGCAAGCTGCCGTCGGTCGTCTACATCGACCCGGTGTTCAATGGCAATGACGATCACCCGCCGGTCCACCCGATCAATGGCCAGGAATTGATCTCGATGGTGTACACGGCGCTCGCCAACTCGCCGCACTGGAAGAGCTGCATGCTCGTCATCACCTACGACGAGAACGGCGGGTTCTACGACCACGTCTCGCCGCCGTCGACGGTCGACGACCAGGCCGCGCTCGGCTTCACGCAGATGGGCTTCCGCGTCCCGACCATGGTCGTCGGCCCCTACGTCAAGACGGGCCACGTCAGCTCGACGGTCTACGACCACTGCTCCGCCCTGCGCGAGCTCGAGGTGGCGTTCCAGCTCGAGCCGCTCAACCAGCGGACCAAGGCGGCCAACGACCTCAGCGACTTCATCGATCAGGATCGCCTGGCCTCGGGCGACTGGGCCGACCCCATCGAGATCCCGACGGTCGACCCGACCACCTGGGAGATGCCCTACGAGTGCACGCACGGCGACCTGTTCGGCCCGGGCGGCGACCACCCGGTGATCGAGTGGGCCGACAAGCACCCCGAGAAGATCGCCGGCTTCGACCGCCGCGGCGACGTCGCCTCGTATCGCAAGAAGATCCGCGACTACCTGCGGACCACGCGCATCAACCCGGCCAAGATCCGCGCCCGCCTGGGCTGAACCGGCTAGACCAGCACGTCGAGTAGCTGCGCGCGGGTCAGGTACTGCTCGAGGATCGCGGCGTACTCGTCGATCATCAGGTCGAAGATGATCGTGACCTGATGGTCGGCGACGCGGGTCACCGTGCCCGAGATCGGGATCTGCGTGCCGGCGAGCACGAGCACGCCGCTGCACCACTGCTCGGGCCTGGGCAACGCGGCGGGCGCGACGCGCAGCGTGACGTCGGCGCGCGAGATCTGGATGATGACGCCGGTGACCGCGTCGAGCTTGGCCTCGGCTGGAAACGTCGGCGGCGGCTCGACCCGGTAGTTGACCCGCCGGTTGTGAGCGATCAGCTGATCGAGCGAGTCGTGGATCGCGGCAGACACCGGGGTCTCGACCGACTCGAGCACGAGCTCGCGCAGGCGCTTGAGCTCCTTTTGCGTGCGCACCAGGTTCTGGCGCATGCCGGCCATCCGCCGCTGATCGCGATGGACCTTGTCGGCGACCACGCCGAGCAGGTTGGCGAGGAAGCCCACGCCGCGGTCCTGGTGCCGGGCGAAGTGGGCCTGTAGCGAGCTCGCCGACAGCTCCCACACGGTCGAGCCCGCCGCGACCATCGCGCGGGTCGAGCGCGGCAAGGTCGCCAGCGCGCCGAGCTCGCCGATCAGCGCCGGCGGCCCGAGCACGAAGACGTCGTCGCCGGGCCGCTCGAGCACGACCTCGCCGGCGGTGAGCAGATAGAGGGTCTGCGCCAGCTCGCCGACATCGAACAGCGGCTCGGACGCGTTGACGGTCACCCGCGTGAACAGCGCGGCCAGCTCGCCGAGCGCGTGCTCGTCGAAGCCGCGGAACAGCGGAATGGCGCGCAGATCAGCAGCGCTCGGTCCCATGCGGCAAACATACCGCTGGTGAGCCCCCGGCTCGATCCATTACCGTGACGACTTGCAGAAGCGCGCCAGCGAGCCGCCAGGCGAGCCAG